>JAZRRC010000001.1:0-1675 GCA_045650355.1 Candidatus Avispirillum sp.
AGGAATCATACCGACTATACAACGCCGATACAAGCAATCCACCAGCGAACTGGTGAAGGCACAGATAGAGTCAATGATGACAATCACGCCCTGTAATGCATGCGGAGGTGCACGTCTCAATCCCATAGCTAAGGCTGTTACCATTGCAGGAAAGGGAATACACCAGGTATGCGATCTTTCCGTAAACGAGATCCACGACTTCTGCAATTCACTTCAGTTTAGCGGCAGTGAAGCGCTAATCGCAGGTCAGATTCTCAAGGAAATAAGGACAAGGCTTGAATTCCTCAAAAATGTCGGCCTGGAGTACCTTACGCTTTCTCGCTCTGCAGGAACACTTTCAGGAGGAGAAGCTCAGCGTATCCGCCTTGCAACCCAAATAGGATCATCCCTAATGGGCGTCTTATATATACTTGACGAGCCGAGCATAGGTCTTCATCAACGAGATAATGAAAAGCTCATCAAGGCCCTCAAAAATCTCCGAGATCTGGGAAATACGCTTATTGTCGTTGAGCATGACGAGGACACAATGCGTGCGGCGGATTATATAGTTGACGTTGGTCCCGGTGCGGGAATTCACGGAGGAGAGATTGTAGGTTACGGATCTCTTGATGACATAATGAAGGCACCCCGTTCAATAACAGGTGACTATCTGTCAGGAAGAAAGAAGATCCACATCCCTGAAAAACTTAGAGTTCCAAGCGATAAATGGCTAACAGTAAGGGGAGCAGCAGAGAACAACCTTAAAAACATAGACGTAAAATTCCCCATAGGACTTTTTACATGTGTTACCGGTGTTTCGGGTTCCGGAAAATCAAGCCTTGTTAACGAGATACTTTATAAATATCTGGCTTCCAAGCTTAACAGAGCAAAGACCGTTCCCGGAAAATTCAAAGACATCGAGGGCATTGAACATCTTGACAAGGTAGTCAATATCGACCAGAGTCCTATTGGACGCACACCCCGTTCAAACCCTGCAACATATACAGGCGTATTCAACGATATAAGGGACCTGTTCGCAAAAACACCCGAAGCAAAAGCGAGAGGGTACAATAGCGGCAGATTTTCCTTTAACGTTGCCGGAGGAAGATGTGAGGCCTGCGGTGGAGACGGTATTGTAAAGATTGAAATGCACTTCCTACCTGACATATATGTTCCGTGTGATGTGTGTGGAGGTAAAAGATACAACCGAGAGACTCTTGAGGTAAAGTTTAAGGATAAAAATATCTTTGAGATATTGGACATGACAGTTGAAGAAGGACTGAAGTTTTTCGAAAACATCCCATCCATATTCAAAAAGATAAAGACCCTTTATGATGTAGGCCTCGGATATATCAAGATAGGTCAGCCGTCAACCACATTATCTGGCGGAGAAGCTCAGCGCGTTAAACTTGCGACAGAGCTTGCAAAGCAGGCTACAGGAAAAACCGTATACATCCTCGACGAACCCACCACCGGTCTTCACTCTGATGATGTAAAGAAACTGATACAAGTACTTCAGAAGCTTGTGGATGCTGGTAATACGGTAATAGTGATTGAGCACAACCTTGATGTTATCAAATGTGCGGATCATATTATTGACCTGGGCCCAGAAGGTGGCGTGAGTGGAGGTACAATAGTTGCCGAAGGCTGCCCCGAAGCGATAATTAATTGCGAAAACTCCTTTACGGGACAATAT
>JAZRRC010000002.1:0-14504 GCA_045650355.1 Candidatus Avispirillum sp.
TTATACTATCATTTAACAGTGCACAAAACAATAAAGTTAGGTTCGCGTGCTGATGTGCAACCCTTCCACCACTTCGTGGTCCCCCTCCCCTTCACAGCGAGCTGAGAAGGGGAGGCAGTGTTTCTGAGCCTTTCGTATTCCACTTCAAACTCCGATTTATCAAGCTGTTTTTGATGTTCTTTTATCTTGAATTTCACACAGCTTCCATCAATCTCCTATTGACAAGAACAGATGTTTTGGTGTATTATATATGCAGAACATTTGTTTTGGAGGAATTATGGAACGGACTGTTCTTCACTCTGACCTTAATAATTTCTATGCATCGGTGGAATGCTTTCTCAATCCTTCGCTCAAGGGGCATCCTGTTGCCGTTGCGGGAAATCCCGAGATGCGCCACGGCATCGTTCTTGCTAAAAATTACGAGGCAAAGCGCTACGGTGTTCAGACGGGAGAGGCGCTTTGGGAGGCTCGGGAGAAATGCCCCGATATTATTTTCGTGCCCCCGCATTATGACAAATATATCGAATATTCCAATGCCGTTCGGGCAATTTACAATGAATACACCGACCGTGTGGAGCCCTTCGGTCTTGACGAATGCTGGCTTGACGTTACGGGAAGCCGGCGTCTTTTCGGAGACGGCACCTCTATTGCCGACGAGCTGAGACGGCGGATAAAAAAAGAGCTCGGGGTTACCGTTTCCGTGGGGGTATCCTACAACAAGATATTTGCAAAGCTTGGCAGCGATATGAAAAAGCCCGATGCCACAACGGTTATCGACCGTGAGCATTTCAGAGAGAAGGTCTGGCCTCTTCCTGTCAGCGATCTTTTATATATCGGGCGCTCAACGACCGAGAAGCTTTCACGATACGGAGTTAAGACAATAGGCGACCTTGCTATGGCAGATACCAAGTTTCTCGCCTATCTTCTCGGCAAAAACGGGCTGATGCTCCATAGCTTTGCCAATGGTCTGGACAACTCTCCCGTTGGACTTTCGGGCTATTCCCCGCCACCGAAAAGCATCAGCTGCGGCAACACCGCCTCCCGAGACCTTGTCAGCGACGATGATATAAAAATAATGCTCATCACCCTTTCGGAAAAGGTTTCGGAGCGGCTTCGCTCGGCGGGGTATCTTTGCAAAACGGTGCAGCTCCAGGTGCGCACCTATGACCTTGCATCCTACGTGCGGCAAGCAAAATTCTCCTACCCCTGCAGGACGGCAAGGGAGATATTTGAGGCGGCTTACGGGCTTTATCTGAAAAACCATCCTAAGGGAATCGCCTCCAGGTCTGTTTCCATCGGCGCCTGCGACCTTATTCCCGACGACGGAGAGCAATTTTCCTTCGATCCCGACATTGAAAGGATACAGCGGAGAGAAAATCTTGAGGCAGCCCGAGACCTTCTCTGCCAAAAATTCGGAAACGGTATAATAACCCGAGGTCTTCTTATGACAGATTCCTCTCTTTGCACCGTTAATCTGAAGAACACCCCCGGCATCCTTCCGGGAAGGATGGATATGGGATAAAGAATAAATTTAGGGCGGGAGGAAAAAAGCGATGAGCATTGCTATGCAATGCACGATAATGACCTGCGGTCAACGATGATACCCTACGGGTAACGATGATATGATCGCCCAAATAAGTTTGCCGAAGGCAATCATCGTTTGCGTAGCAATCATCGTGTGCGTAGCACTCATCGTTCGCCGCAGGCGATCATAACTGAAAAAAGCACCCGAAAGGGTGCTTTTTTCTCATCCAAGGTTATATTTTGCCACTTTCTCGCGGAGGAAGTTTACTGCAAGCGCAATATCCTTTGCAGGATCGGCTCCTACCTCACGCTCGATTGTAAGGAATCCGTCGAATCCTGTGGATGCCAGGGCGGGGAGGTATGTATCGAAGTTTACGTCGCCGTCGCCGAGGGGAAGCTCAAGATATGTCTTTCCCATACCGAGGAGGGCATCGTGGTCCCTTGCCTCGCCTCCGATAACTATATTAAGACCTCTCTTTGTGCCGCTGCTAAGCTTTATGCCGTCCTTTGCGTGTGTGTGAACGATATACTTACCGAGAGTCTTAACCGCAGTTTCAGGTCTGTCGCCTGCTACCACTACAAGGTTTGCAGGGTCGAAGTTAACTCTGACACCGCCTGCGCCAAGGCTGTCAAGGAAGCTGCAAAGGGTTGTTGCCATTTCGGGGCCTGTTTCAACTGCGAATGCGCTGCCCATGGAGTCTGCGAAAAGTGCAAGATCGCGGCATGCCTTTCTTGCTGCTTCTTTTTCACGAGTTTCGTGTTCGGTGAGGGTGCCGATATGAGTTGTAACAACGTTGCACTCAAGCATCTTGGCAGCCTCGAGAACTCTTTTTGACTTATCAACGATCTCGGCATTTCTTTCACCGTCAAGGAATCCTGTGCCGAAGTCGCCGCAAATAGCAGAGAATACAAGACCGTTGGACTTAACGATATCAAGATATTCACGTGCCTGTGCAGGAGTCATTTTATAACTGAGCTCGCTCCAATCAACGCAGTATACCTGGATGCCGTCAAGACCGAGAGCCGCTGCTGCTTCAACGCCCTCCCTGAAGGTGCCCTTTCTCAGGGATTCAAGCATTACACCAATTTTCATTGTTTTACCTCACTTGTAAAGGGAATCAGTTTTCCTCATCTACGAGAACCTTTCCGTTCTCTTCAATGTAATTGTAAAGATTATCGATTTCTTTTTCAAGGTCTACGGAAAAGTAGCGGCGATCCTTTTCAAAAACGCCTGCATATCCGTAATAGATCATGGCAACGCCGTTGTCAAAGAAGGTGATCTCGTGCTGAGTACCCACTGTAAGAGTAAGCACCTTTGTGCCGCCGTCCTGACCGCCTGCCTTTTCCCAATCGCCCTCAACGAGGCTGAGAAGCTCTTCTGTCACCTTGACAGTGTAGGAGGTCTCCTCATCGGTATAGAGATGGGCTGTTATTTTTTTTGCATCCTTAAGGGCAGCGAGGGTGGAATCAACGTCAGACTCCTCAGTCAGTGCGCAGGAGGAGAAGGCGAGGGCTGTAAGGATACAAAGAAGTGCCGCAATAATTCTTTTCATAATGACTGTCCTTTCTTATTTCTTGCCAAGACGCTGTCTTCTGATGTCGGTGCCACGGAAAAGAAGGGGAGTGTACTCACCGAAAAGACGGCTTGTGATTCTGTCCGCATAGCGCTCACGCAGCTCTGCGGCAGTTAAGTTTGTGCTGAATATAGTGGGCTTGCGCTTGTTCATTCTTGTATTAATAAGGTTATAAATACAGGAAACCGTAAACTGAGTTGCCATTTCGGCTCCAAGGTCGTCCACTATAAGCAGATCGCAGTCGTAATATTTGGAAATAACGTCTGTATCTCCGCCTCTGAACTGAACCTGCTGATAATCGTCCATAACAGACTGAACGGTTTTATAAATCACGTTATAGCCACGGCGGATAACAGTCACACCCACAGCAGTTGAAAGGTGAGTTTTTCCAAGTCCCGTATCTCCGAGGAGGATGAAGCCTGTTTCTGTGGAGGAGTTGAAGTTCTCAGCATATTTGCGAAGGATCTCCAGGTGGCGGCTGATGCTTTCACGCTCAGGTCCTTCCTTATAATAGGAAAGGCTGAAGGAGTCGAAATTTTGAGTTGTGGCAATTCTGCCAAGCTCCGAGTCTGCAAGTCTTGCCTCGGCAATGGCGCTCTTCATGCAAAGGCACATATCTATGCCCACAAAGCCGCTGTCAGCGCATTTGTCGCATTCGTATTTAACCTCGGTATAATCTGCGGGATATCCTGCGGCTGTAAGAAGTCCGGCTCTTTCCTCGCGGAGAAGAGCATTTCTTTTCTTCAGCTCCTCCATGCTTTCGTCAAAGCTTCCGCCGCCCTTGAGAAAGGACATAATGGAAGCGCCTGTTGAAGAAAGAACGCTGTCTATCTCGGCAACTCTTCCGATTTTTGCGTGGACCTCGCTGAGGCGGACGTTTCGTGCATCCTCGGCAGCCTCCCGCTTTCTGCGGTAGATATCCACCATTTCCTTATAATAATTTCTTTCAGACATAAGATCTCCATTTCGCCACGGAGTGGCGGAGTAAAAGTAATGTAGCTCATTCAAAAATCCAATTTTGAATGAGTGTCGGGAAAAAGCTAAGACCTTGACAGGGCTTTTACAATTTCACCTTTTCAGTTAAGGGGGTCCTCACCGTAGGAGCGGCGGAGAGCTGCCTCGAAAAAGTCGTCAGTTTCAAAGCTGCCTGAGGTGTCCTTTGCTCCCTTTTTATCGTGGCGGTATTCCTCCATAGCTGCATTGACCTCGTCAAGAGTCTTGTAGCCGCTGGCATGCCATCTTTCAAGAACTGCGTTGCAGTATGCAATGGAGGCGCTGCCTGTGTTTTCAACGGTGATCTCGTATGCACGCTCGATGACGGCAAGGGGCATATTCCATTTGCCGATCCAGTTTGCAAAGGCTTCCTTTTCCTTTTTAACGAGGGCACGCTTGCCGATTCCGAAGAGCTTGCGGATGGGGGCAGACATTTCCGATGCCGCCTCGATGGCTCTCAGATGCGCATCAAGCTCCTCATAGCCGAGGATGCCGTCGTCAAAGAGACCGATGGCAAGCTTTTCAACGTAGCGGAGAGATTTCTTGTTCATCTTTTCGCAGTGAGCGAAAAGGAGCATTATGTATTCGGGCTCAAGCTTTAAGTAGTCGAGAAGGGCAACAACAGTTTCGATCTCTGCGATGTTGAACATCTTTCCCATATGCTGCTGGCAGATGGTGAGAAGGTCTGCAATGTTGTTTTTCTCAACGTAGTCGCTGACCTCGTCTGAGGAATAGCGGGGAAGCTGAGAGGCTCTGGCAACGGCTCTGGGGCGGCTGACAGTAACGTTTTCCTCTTCAACCTTAGGCTCAGCCTTCTTTGCAGCAGGCTTTTTCTCATATCCCTCGCAAAGGATGGCTCCTGCCTTCACCCAGTATTCGATTGCGTTATTGAAGCTTTTTTCTGTTATATTGAGAGCCTCCATTGCAATATCCTTCTGGAATTCGGGATTTGCAAGGATGTAGATGAGAACCTTGAGGCGAGTTCCGCCTGCATCGGAGAGCTTGTCCAGAACGGGAGCCGCAGGCACAATGACGCAAGGTCCCTCAATAATAGGCTTTATTTTCATAAAATACGGTTATACCTTTCTATATCGTGGTACGCTTTGTAAAAAAAGTGAGTTTTGCAAATGCCGAGGCATATTTTTGGCATTTGAGGTTATATTCAACTACCGTTTTCCAAGTTTTTCAACTGCATAAAACTGAAAACCCTTGAAATTATTGAGTTTTCCACACCTTGTTGAAAAGCCTGTTGAAAACTCGTTTGGCGATTGCATTATTTCGTCATTTGCAAAAATAAGATTATTTGTTGTTGTAAGGGATAAAATATCGGGAAATATTGGATAGTGATGATCGATTTCGTCATCCTGAGCGGAGGTGGCTCGCTTGCGAGACACTGCAGTCGAACCCCGTAGGGGCGACCGATTTATCGGTCGGGATCTCTCAGATCACTGTAAAACTCTGCGGATCGCTGCGGCAGCTTCTGCACCCTCGCCGGAGGCATATGCATTCAGATCCGTATCGCCTCGAACACCGCTGAGATATTCAAAATATGCCTGTGCTCCAACCATGGCACCGTTGTCTCCGCAAAGGGAAAGGGGAGGCATGCAGAGCTTAACGCCCTTTTTCTCGCAGAGAGCGGCAATACCGCCTCTGAGATGAGAGTTTGCCGCAACACCGCCTGCAAGGACGAGAGTTTCAGCCTTTGTAGTATCAAGGGCAAGAGCGAGCTTTTTGCAGATACCGTCAACAACGGCCTCTGTAAAGGCGCAGGCAATTTCCGCCATTTCAGCACGGTCAATGGGCGCTTTGTCCCCAAGCCCTGCCTTCTGGCGCAGATTGTGGATATGGTTAACAGCAGCAGTTTTAAGACCGCTGAAGGAGTAGTCAAAGGTTTCGTCATTAATTGCGGGGGAGGGGAACTTAATGTAGTCCTCCTTCTTTCTTTCGCCCGTCCTTCTGGCTTCAAAGCCTTCGGCTGCAAGACGGTCCATTGCGGCACCGCCGGGGTAGGTAAGACCCATAACTCGTCCCACCTTGTCAAAGGCCTCCCCTGCGGCATCGTCACGGGTGGAGCCTATCTCCTCGTAAATATGAGCCTCGGGAACGGAATAAAGGGAGGTGTGTCCTCCGGAAACTACAAGAGAGAGGAAGGGGGCATTGAGAGTAGGGTCGCAAAAATAAGCCGCCGCCGTATGGGAGCGGATATGGTCAACGGGAATGAGAGGCACTCCCAGAGAAAAGGCAAGGGATTTTGCAAAGTTAACTCCCACAAGAAGACAGCCGATAAGACCGGGGGAGTAGGTCACGCCCACAGCCTCGATATCGGAAAGAGTGATGCCCGCATCGCTGACGGCACGCTCAACGCAAGGGGAAATTGCTTCGATATGGGCACGGCTTGCGATCTCGGGAACAACACCGCCGTAAAGGGCGTGAGTTTCAACCTGAGATGCAACCACGTTTGAAAGTATGGTTCTTTCCTCACCGCTCATTCTGACAACTGCAGCCGCAGTTTCATCGCATGAGGATTCTATTGCAAGTATAAGCATTTAATTTTCCTCTCTAACCATAATAATGGCATCTTCTTTGGGGTCACGGTAGTAATTTCGACGCTTGCCTATTTCCTTGAAGCCTCGGGAAAGGTAGAGATGCCTTGCAGCACCGTTTGATTCTCTCACTTCAAGAAAAGTGCGAAGAATCCCCGCAGCGCGGGAGATTTTAAGGGTTTTGTCAAGAAGAAATCCGCCAAGTCCCCGCTTTCTTTCAGTGGGAACGGTGGCAATATTTGCAAGATCTGCCTCGTCAAGACAGGAATACATTACGGCATAAGCAAGAATTTTAGACAACTGCATATCACATATGCAGAATATACGACAGCCCTCTTTTTCAAGGATCTCCGAGAACATTTTAGCGCTCCAGGGGTCAGAAGCAAAGCATAAGCGCTCAACCGCTGCAAGAGCTGCGCTGTCTGATTCTTCGGCAACAGCGAGAATGAGGTCCTCGTTGCCGACAGTTATATTTTCAATAATTTTCATTCTATGAGTTTTTAAAAAAGCCGATTCTCAGCTCACTGTTCATTCCCGAAATATCCTTCAAGAATATTTCCGACGTTGATACACTTTTTGGAGATATAATCGTAAACGTAGCCGTTGCCGCCCTCACGAACGTATTCAAGGCAGTAGTAGATGGCGGGCCAGTCCTCGGAGTAGAACTTGAGAACGTAGGATTCCTCGCCAAAGGCACGGGGCCACATCTCTGCTTCCACAGATTCGTCGCCCACAAGGGAAATGATCTTTTTGATAAGCTCTCGCTCATCGTCAATATTTTCAAGCTCTCCGCTGCCGAGGGTGTAGTGAGAGATAACGGTCTCTCCTTCCTCGCAGATGTAGCAAAGGTCGGGAGAAAGCTCTGAAAGTGTGGGGAGAGTGATGCTCTCGGCATAGTAAACGGTGGTTGCAAAGCCTGCATATTCGGTGGTGAGCCACTTCTTGGGGTCAATGTCACCGACAGCATAGAGCTTTTCCTGCATCACGTTGTCGATAAGACCGTATTCGCTGCCCTGATTTGTAGGCTGATAGCCGCCGGGGGCATAGTTGTAGGTAACACCGTTTTCAGCCTCAAGCTGACTTTTATCGTTGTAGACTGCCTTCACAGTCTTCTCGGAGCCGCAGGAAACGAGAAAGAGAAGGGCGAGGGCGAGAATAAGGGAAAGTGCTTTCTTCATATTAATAACCAAACTTTCCGGAAAGGCTGTCGTCGTTTTCGATCCAGGATGCTGTCTTGAAAACAGTATGGGTGCCGTCCTCCTCACGGACGATAACCTCCTCGATGCCTGCGTTGAGAACAAGGCGCTTGCACATCATGCAGGAGCAGATGTTGCCGATAACCTCCCCTGTTTTGGGGTCTGTGCAGCACATATAAAGAGTGGAGCCAAGCATCTGGTCACGGGGAGCGGCAATAATTGCGTTAGCCTCTGCGTGAACGGAGCGGCAAAGCTCGTATCTTTCGCCACGGGGAATGCCAAGGTCATCACGAAGGCAGCTTCCGCGGTCGTTGCAGTTGATGCGGCCACGGGGTGCACCATTGTAGCCTGTGGAGATTATAACGTCATTTTTAACGATAATTGCGCCAAAGCGTCTTCTGAGGCAAGTGCTTCTCTCGGAAACAGTTTCCGCAATATCGAGATAGTAGTTAATTTTTGAAACGCGTTCCATAAACACCTCAAAGCATTTTATTTCAATATTATATTATATATTATTCGACAGATAAAATCAATATCATGAAAAGAATTTGCATTAAAAGACAAAGAGCGAGAAAAGCCCCCGACAAATCGGAGTTTGAAAGACACTATGCAAAACCTTTTTTGAAAAAAAGGTTCTGCACTCCAAAAAACTTTAAAAAGAGAAAAAGATAAAATCTAAAGGTGAAGCGAACAATTATGCGTCATCCTGAGCGGAGCCAAATACCACGGGGTGGTGTTTGGCGCAGTCGAACCACCCCTTAGGGTGGTGCCCTCCGCAGAGGGCAGGATCTCTAAGAATAAAGATAGTGCTTACCTGCGTTGGAGATCCCGCCTTACGGCGCCCTCCCATGGGTCGGGTTCGACTTCGCAAATAATCCACCGGATTATTTGCTACGCTCAGGATGACGCGTGAGTGTTTGCTCTTTCAACTCCAATTTTTCTTTTTGAGGTTTTTTGGGGGTGTGGGGGGCTTTTTGCAAAAAGCCTCCCACGTAGTGTCTCCCCTTCAAACTCCGATTTATCTTTCACATAAGAGCCTTTTTAACAGCGCAGTGCCAGCCTTCCATAAGAGCTGCTCTCTCCCCCTCGTCGGCTTTCGGCTCAAATACCTTTTTGCCGGACTGCAAAGAGAGCTCGGAAAGCTCCTTTGTATCACGCCAGAAGCCTACGGAAAGACCTGCAAGGAAGGCGGCTCCCTTTGCAGTAGATTCAACGGAGGCAGGGCGGATAACGGAGATTCCTGCGCAGTCTGCCTGAAACTGCATGAGGAAATTGTTCTGAGATGCTCCGCCGTCAACCCGAAGAGAGGAAAGCTTGCCGCAGTCCGCCTCCATGGCAGAAAGAACGTCCGTTGACTGATAAGCAATAGACTCAAGGGCAGCTCTCACGATGTGAGCACGTCCTGCTCCTCTCGTAAGACCCGTAATAATGCCCCTTGCATCCTGGTCCCAGTAGGGGGCACCCATGCCTGTAAAGGCAGGAACAAAATAGCATCCGTTGGTGTCGGGAACGCTTTTTGCAACAGTTTCGCTTTCCGCAGAGGAGGAGATAAGCCTCATCTCATCACGAAGCCATTGAATAACGGCACCTGCAACGAAAACGCTGCCCTCAAGGGCGTATACAGCCTTTCCGTCAGAAAGAGACCAGGCAACGGTGGAAACAAGACCGCTCTTTGAGAAAATAGGTCTGTCTCCTGTGTTCATCAGCATAAAGCAGCCTGTGCCGTATGTGTTTTTAACGTCGCCGCGCTCAAAGCAGCCCTGACCGAAGAGAGCCGCCTGCTGGTCGCCTGCCGCACCTGAAACGGGAATCTCTCCGCCGAAAAGCTCGGGGTCGCAGGTGCCGTAGACGTATGAGGAGGGGCAAACCTTCGGCAGCATAGACGTAGGAACGCCAACAAGGCGGCAAAGCTCCTCGTCCCACTCGAGGGTGTTGATGTTAAAGAGCATAGTTCTTGATGCGTTGGAAACGTCTGTCACGTGCTCGCCTGTCAGATTCCAGATAAGCCAGGAGTCGATAGTTCCGAAAAGAAGCTCGCCTGCCTCGGCCTTCTCACGGGCACCGGGGGCGTTGTCAAGTATCCATCGAATCTTCGCTCCCGAGAAATATGCATCGGGAAGAAGACCTGTTTTTTCACGGATAAGATCGCCATAGCCCTGCTCCTTCAGAGAGTCGCAGAAGGGGGCAGTTCTTCTGCACTGCCATACGATAGCATTATATACAGGCTTACCTGTGCTTTTCTCCCAGACAACGGCAGTCTCTCGCTGATTCGTAATGCCGATGGCGGCAATTTCTGCGGCAGTAGCGCCGCAGTTTTCTATAGCCTCACGGGCAGAGAGAAGCTGCATTCGCCAGATCTCCTCCGCATCGTGCTCAACCCAGCCTGCCTTTGGGAAAATCTGAGTGAACTCGTGCTGTGCTACTGCACGGATGTCGCCTTTCTTGTCGAAAAGCATTGCTCGAACGCTTGTGGTTCCGCTGTCAAGGGCAAGGATATATTTTTTCATAGTTTTCTACCTATATATATTATATTTTAGAGAGAAGCCAGTCTGAAATGTCGGAGTGGACCTTATTTCTGTCCTTCTCGTTAATGATCTCGTGGCGCTGACCTTCGTATGCAAGAAGGGAAACGTCGGAAATGCCAAGGGTGCGGCAAAACTCAAAGTAAGATTTCGGAACCTTTCCGTATGCGCCCACAGGGTCATCGTTGCCTGCCGCAATAAGGATGGGAAGGTCCTTTCTTATATTTTCCGTGTCAGTTTTCTTTGAAAGGAAGAGAAGGGTGTCGTAAAGAGCGAGGAAGCCTCCTGCGGTGAAGGTGTAGGAGCAGAAGGGATCGCGATCGTATTTTGCAACGATCTCTCGGTCGGAGGAGATCCATGCGTGGTTTCCTTCTTCTTTAGGGAAGCGGCTGTTGTAGCCTGCAAAGGAAATATCGGTGAGAAGCTTTGAGCGGTGGTTAAAGCCGAAAAGCTTGCCGATAAGTGTGGCAAGAGCCTTGCCTGCAGAGAGTGCAGCCTTGGGAGGCTCGCCTGTGCCGACTATAAGAGCGCCCGAGAATCTGTCGCTTGCGTAGGTGATAAGCCTGCGAACAACAAAGGAGCCCATGCTGTGACCGAGAATGAAATTGGGAAGGGAGGGGAAGGCTTCCTTTATATAATCGGTAACTCTCAGAGCGCAGGCGCAAAGATGGGCGCTGCCGCCCTTTTCCTTAATATAGCCGAGAGAGTCGGCATCGGGAGCTGTCAGACCGTGTCCGGGCTGATCGTGGCCCACAACGGCAATTCTGCGCTCGCAAAGAAAGGAGGCAAGCTCATCGTATCTGTCAATATATTCAACCATACCGTGAACGATCTGCAAAACGAGAAGGGGATCGCTGTCGGGGAGCCACTGAATGCAGTGAAGATTTTCACCCTCAAAGGGGATAAAAAATTCTTGTTTTTTCATTATAAACCTCAGAATTTCGAAAAAATAATATTATAATATTATTATAACATTCATTGATCTTTATTTCAACAGAGAGATTTTTTGAAAAAAATAAGAAGTTTAAGAAAAAATTGAGGGCAAATGAGAGGGGATGAGAGGGTAAAAAGCCAAAAAATGGGAAAGCGAAGAAAAAAAGACGAAAAAATCAAAAAAAATTCAAAAAAACCGAAACTTTTTTTAAAAAAGGTATTGCATTTTAAAAATTCTGTGCTATACTATTAAACGTTGAGGCCCGTTGGTCAAGCGGTCAAGACGCTAGCCTCTCACGCTGGAAACGGGGGTTCGATTCCCCCACGGGTCACCAAAACAAAAGCACATCCGAAAGGATGTGCTTTTTGTTTTGGAATGATGTTTGCCTTCGGCAAATGATGTCGCGAAGCTAATGATGTCGGCTACGCCGAGTGGTGTGTGCCTGCGGGCACATGAGTGGCAAACATCACATCATGCGAGGGAACCGAGCACATCATTTTGAGCGATAGCGAAAAACATCATATCGAGCATAGCGAGATACATCATTGAATTTATGACCGAGTTATGATATACTTAACTTGAAGGGAGTGACTTAAATGAAAGAAAATAAGCTTGCCGATTTATCTATGGAATTTGCAATTGAGATCATAGAACTCGTTAGATATTTAAAATCTAATCACGAAAGCGTAATAGCAAATCAAATTGGCAGAAGCGGTACTTCCATTGGTGCGAATATTCACGAGGCTGCTTATGCTCAAGGTAAAAAGGATTTCATTTCAAAGCTTGAGATAGCTCTCAAAGAAGCGAGTGAAACCGGATATTGGATAGAGCTTTTATACCGTACAAATTATATTGATAAAATCAGATATAAAACGCTTTCTGACAAATGCACATCAATTCGTGTTATGTTGGTTGCATCCTGCAGAACTGCCAAGGAGAACACGAAATAATAAGTTGTATATTTATTTTTCTTATTCCAATGAACAGGCTGAGCTTATAAGTCTGATGTGTAAGAAATCTATTTCGGTGTTGACGAAGTTGATCTGTCCGATGTTTTGGAGAGAGTTAATACAGACAATGTTGAGATAATCAAAATTCACCACAAAATTTAAAAGACATCCGAAAGGATGTCTTTTTTGTTTTGTAACATATCCCATCACTATGTAGAGCAAACTTTACTTGACGAACGACAACTTTTGTATTATACTATATTCAGATACAATATACCATATATATACAGCAGTTATTGAACGTTTAGGAGGATATACATATGGAACTGAAAAAACTTGACAAAAGCGTACTTAAATTATGGTACATCCGTGCGGCTGTTGGTGCTTTGGCGCTGATTGGCGTCTTTGTAAGTGCCGCTGTCTTTTTCATTGCAAACGATATAAGCCTTTTCGCTTTGTTGGCAGTGGGAATCGCTGTAGCGCTGCTTCTTTGCCTTACCTTGATATTGCCCGCTCTGCGTTATAAAATGTACGCCTGGGGTTATGACGATAAGCGCATCGTAGTAAAGCAGGGCGTTATCTTCAGACAGAGAGTAGTGATTCCCGTTTGTCAGATCCAGGATCTTCACAGAACACAGGGACCCATCATGATGATGCTGAAGCTGAGCGGTGTTACAATCTCAACTGCAGGCTCGAATTTCAATATTTCAACTCTTACAACCGTTGAGGCTGACCGTATGATCGACGAGCTTGAGCATAATCTTGAAACGAGAATCGAGGAGCTGAAAAATGAAAAGATTTGACAAAGGGTATATTTATTCCGCTTTGTTGTCAGATTTCTTCTCAAGTCTTGTGGCGATTTTCTTCCTTTTTGAAAACTTCCTTTTTGACGAAACTACAAAGGCGGAGGATATTATCGGGGCGATTCCCTTTATCGTTATCGGATTTATCGCAATTTATCTGTTCTTTACCGTCTACAGAATCCTCTATTACAGGACCTCAGGCTACGAGCTGACGGAGACGGAAATCAGATGCAACAGAGGTGTGCTTTTCAAAAAGCGCTCTGTGCTCGACTACAAGAAGATACACGCAATCAATAAAAAGCAGAATCTGTTCCACAGAATCTTCGGCATTGCGATTTTGACTGTGGACAGCGGAGCTACAGGCAATTCTCAGCAAGCGGAAATAACCATTATAGAAAAAGAAAAGACTGTTGATGCCTTGGTGAAGGAGCTTAACTCTCTCAAGGAAAACGGCACAAGGGACGCTGAAGAGGTGTACACAGAAGCAGACGTGCTCATTTCCGACAATGACAGCCTTTATAATTTCACGTCTAAAAAGAAAATGCTTTATACGCTCATAAATATTGTATCAACAGTTTTTATAACGGCATTGCTGGGAGCATTGGCAGTTATCGTAATTGCCGTCTGCAAGCTGATGCTTCAGTTTGATTTTTTAGGTGCATTTATCGCTGCAGCATTGATAACCGTAGCCGCAACGATCTTGTTTTCCATATTTTCCTTTATCGGATGCATGATCCATTCCTTTATTGGATACCATAAATTTACCGTTACAAAACAGGGCAATAACATACAGATATCCTTTGGACTTCTTGAAAAGCACACAAATACCTTTAGCTATGACAGAATAAAGGCGGTCAAGATCTCGCAGAGCCTTGTTCAGAGAATGCTGGGTTTTGCCGACATCAAGCTTGAGGTTATCGGCTACACAGGCGAAAGCTCAAACGACAACAATGCAGAAATAGGAATGCTCGTTCCGTTTTGCAAATACAGTGAGGTGGGAGAAATCCTGGCAAAGGTTTTGCCCGATTATATCCCGGACGAAAAGCAGACCAAGGCTGTATCCTATTTCCCCTTTGTGTCCTGGTTCTTGCTGATTTTAGGTATCGTCGTGACAGGCACAGTATTATTGTCAACGATTGCTGTCTTTCTGATGTTTGATGTGTCGTCTTCTGTGATTTTGGCAATTGCGCTGTCTGTTATAGGCGCAGGAATTCTCGTTCTTATCGTTAAATTGGTGAGTGCAGCTCTTAGCTATAAGACCAACGGCATTGCCGTTAATGAGGATAAGGTGACAGTCTACAGCGGCGGATTCACAAGAAATATTACAGTGTTTAAGGCAAAGAATCTTATCGCTGTGGAGAGCGTAACGACACCGCTCCGCAAGAAATGCGGAATCGCAAGCCTCGTTATGCACCTTAAAACCAATGCGCTGTCCAATGAAGTAAAGGTTCATATCCAGAAGGAC
>JAZRRC010000003.1:0-2587 GCA_045650355.1 Candidatus Avispirillum sp.
CACCCCTACCGTCATCGGTGCCAAAGAAAATATAAATCAAAATTTACCTTGCACCGATGCCACCTCCCCCTCACAACCTTACGGTTGAGAAGGGGAGGCTTTCGTTTGGTTCGCGTGCAAATGGGCGGGTCGCTCGTAGGAATGGAACATTCCTACCGTCGTCGACCCCTACGGTGGTGCAACAAACTCACCGCTAAACCCGAATTTATACAAATCCCTTTTTAAAGTTTTTGGAATAAATATATAAATAACACAATTCAAAAAACATCTTTACTTTCGTCGAAAAATATGTTATTCTGTGTTGTCAGGATTTTTAAGCGGTTCTGTGAAGCCGCAAGATCTGCATACCCCGGGTCTTGCCGTGTGCAAGGCTTTTTTTATTAAAAATGAGGTAAACTATGGATTATAAGGCTCTTCTTATGGACGAGGCTCAGCTCAGGCGCAGTCTTGCCCGAATCACTCACGAGATCATCGAGAAGAATCGCGGATGCGAGAACATTATGCTTGTCGGTGTAAAGCGCCGCGGCATTCATCTTGCAAACATCCTTGCGGACAACATTAAAAAGTTTGAGGGCGTCGACGTTCCCGTTGGCTACGTTGATATTTCCCTCTACCGTGATGACCTGACAGAGATCCCCTCAGGTGCACGCACCGCAGACTGCAATTTCCCCGAGAGCGTTATCGACCGCACCGTTATTATCGTTGATGACGTTATCTATACGGGAAGAACCACCCGTGCCGCAATCGAGGCAGTTTTTGCAGAGGGTCGCCCCCGTGCGATCCAGCTTGCCGTTCTTATTGACCGCGGACACAGAGAGCTTCCCATCAAGCCCGACTACGTCGGAAAGAACGTTCCCACCTCCCACGATGAGATCATCTCCGTTTGCGTTGAGGAGCTGGACGGCTTTTTCAGAGTTGTGCTTGAGGACAAGCAGAAATAATTCCGTACAAGTTTAATTGTAAATATAATATTGGAGGAAGATACAGTTTATGAAACTTATCTACAACATCACGGATAAGCCTAAATTCGGTCAGATGATCGTTTTTGCTATCCAGCAGCTTCTCGCTATCATGGCGGCAACTCTCGTTGTTCCCATCATTGTCGGCAACGGCATGAGCCCTGCAGCGGCACTTTTTGGCGCCGGCATCGGTACTATGGTATACATCCTCTTCACAAAGGCTAAGAGCCCCGTATTCCTCGGCTCCTCCTTTGCTTTCCTCGGCTCAATGGCGGCAGCCTTCGCAGGCGGCATCTCCATGACCCTCGGCTACCTCGGTCTTATCATCGGTGCCGTTTCCGCAGGTCTCGTTTACGTTATCATCGCTATCATCGTAAGATTTGCAGGCGTTAAGTGGATTTCCGTTCTTATGCCCCCCGTTGTTATCGGACCTACAGTTGCTATCATCGGTCTTTCCCTTGCAGGCAACGCTATCAGCGACCTTACAAAGGGCGAGCTTGAGGGCTCCAACACATACGTTGCTATTATCTGCGGCCTCGTTACCCTTGCAGTTACAATGCTTGCTTCCACCTTCGGCAAGAAGATGGTAAAGCTCATCCCCTTCATTATCGGTATCGGCTCCGGCTACTGCGTTGCCGCTATCTTCACAGTTATCGGTATCGCAACCGGCAACGACAGCCTCAGAATCATCGATTTCTCCTACTTCTCCAATCTCCTTGTTGACGGCAAGGTTGCTCTTTCCACATTCTTCGCAGTTCCCAAGTTCACATTCCTTACAGCAGTTAAGGGCTTCGGTGAGCTCAGCATATCCTATATTGCAAAGATCGTTGTTGCATACGTTCCCGTTGCATTCGTTGTATTTGCAGAGCACATCGCTGACCATAAGAATATCTCCTCCATCATCGGCACAGACCTTCTCGAGACTCCCGGTCTCCACAGAACTCTTCTCGGTGACGGTGTCGGCTCCATGGCAGGCGCACTCTTCGGCGGATGCCCCAACACAACATACGGCGAGTCTGTTGCTTGCGTTGCTATCACAGGAAATGCTTCCGTTGTAACAATCATCACAGCGGCTGTTGGCGCTATCATCATTTCCTTCCTCTCCCCCTTCGTTGCGATCGTTGATTCCATCCCTCCCTGCGTAATGGGCGGCGTTTGCATGGCTCTCTACGGCTTCATCGCAGTAAGCGGTCTTAAGATGATCCAGAAGGTTAACCTTGAGGAAAACCGCAACCTCTTCGTTGTTTCCGTTATCCTCATCGCAGGTATCGGCGGACTTACAGTTAACTTCGGTGCTGTAACCATCACAAACATCGCCTGCGCTCTCATCCTCGGCATCCTCGTAAACCTGATGCTTGGAAGAAAGCAGAAGGAAGAAAAGTAATATGAAAATAAATCCACCCTTTCGGGTGGATTTATTTTTTATCTCAGCGACAAATTGGAGTTTGAAGTGGAGATGAAATTGCTATAGCGAATGTTGCACAAAACAAAAGCCTCCCCCTCTCAGCGCGTAGAGCTGTGAGGGGGAGGTGGCATCGGTGCAAGGTGGATACAGGATTTATGATTTCTTTGGCACCGATGACGGAAGGGGTGTCTTATCTGCACGAGAGCTATCTTGCGGCTATAGT
>JAZRRC010000004.1:0-7389 GCA_045650355.1 Candidatus Avispirillum sp.
GTACTTATCATGGAGCTTATCAACAATATCGCAAAGCAGCACGGCGGTATCTCCGTGTTCACCGGTGTCGGTGAGCGTACAAGAGAGGGTAACGACCTTTATAATGAGATGAAGCAGTCAGGAGTTCTTAAGAACACCGCCCTCGTGTACGGACAGATGAACGAGCCCCCCGGAGCAAGAATGAGAGTTGCTCTGTCAGGCCTTACCTGCGCTGAGTATTTCCGCGATCAGGAGGGACAGGACGTTCTTCTCTTTATTGATAATATCTTCCGATTCACTCAGGCAGGAAGTGAGGTTTCCGCCCTTCTCGGACGTATGCCCTCTGCCGTTGGATATCAGCCCACTCTCGCAACTGAGATGGGTGCTCTGCAGGAGAGAATCACGTCTACAAAGAAGGGATCTATCACCTCCATTCAGGCAGTTTACGTGCCTGCGGACGACCTGACAGACCCCGCTCCCGCAACAACCTTTGCACATCTTGATGCAACTACCGTTCTTGCGAGAAACATTGCATCTCAGGGTATTTATCCTGCAGTTGATCCCCTTGAATCCTCCAGCCGTATCCTCTCTCCCGATATCGTGGGCGAGGAGCATTACAGCGTTGCAAAAGAGGTTCAGAGAATCCTCCAGAGATATAACGAGCTGATGGATATTATCGCTATCATGGGTATGGATGAGCTTTCCGATGAGGATAAGCTTCTCGTGCAACGTGCGAGAAAAATCCAGAGATTTTTGTCTCAGCCCTTCGACGTATCTGAGAAGTTCACAGGCTTTGAGGGTAAGTACGTGCCTATCGCAGAGACTATCCGCGGATTCCGTGAGATCATCGAAGGAAAGCACGATAACCTTCCCGGGTCTGCATTCCTCTTTGTGGGAACAATTGACGAGGCTGTGGAAAAGGCGCAGAGAGGTTAAATATGAAAACCTATCGTTTAACGGTATCAACGCCTGACGGAGACGTGTTTTCCGGAGAGTGTGTGCGTCTTGTGGTGAGAGGCACAGAGGGTGAGCTTGCGGTCATGGCAGGTCACATCCCATTTGTAACAAGCCTTGTGCCCTCTGATTGCACAATAACCCTTGAGGATGAAAGTGTGATTTCGGCTACTGTTACGGGAGGACTTCTCACCGTAGGAGACAAGGAAGTAACCCTTATCGCAGGCTCCTTCAAGGAAAAGGACTAATCGAATAATAAAGCCATGAAACAGATGCTTTGCTTTCATGGCTTTTTATTTGCCTTTGTTGAAAAAAATGTTGGCATATGTTATAATAAGTAAAATTTTGAAAGGTGGAGGATTATGGACAGAGATTACGAAGCCTTTATAAGCTATAGACATAAGGAATGCAATCCTCTTGCGAAAGCCTTGCACGATGAGTTTTGGGAAGCTCATGCAATAAACAGCTTTCGAGATGATGAGGGTCTCCATTTCGGAGATTTCCGAGTTCAGCTTGTTAAAAATAATAAAAGAAGCAGATATCTTGTGCTTTTGCTCACTCCCGAAACTCTTGAGCGCTGCAATCAGCCCGATGACTGGATAACAAAAGAGGTATCCCTTTTTCTTGAACGAAAAAAGCCTATTATTCCCGTAAAGCTTTGGGGATTTGAATTTCCCGAAAAGCTTCCCGAGGCAATTGAGGGGCTTCGCGAGCATGAAAGCCGTGCGATAACCTGCGATTTCACCGATATTTCAATGGCGGCTCGCTATATTGCAAGGGAAGCTCATGCAAAAATGAGAGAAAAATGGAAGCCTAAGGCAATAAACGAGTGTATGGCAAAAAGGGAATATCTTTCCAGAGAAAACGAAACTGTGGACGGATACTTTGCCCAGAGTGCAAATAAGCTGAGAAATACAGTTTTCTTTCTGATTCCCATGCTTGCAATGGTCATAGGATATTTTTTCATGTGCTTTGAGTTTGAGGGCAATACCTTGGTTTATAAGCAGTATTGGTCAGCAACCTCTATGGCTTTTGCAATTCTTGTGTTTCTTCTCCATTTTCTTGAGTATATGAAGGTGGATGACCCGGAAACGGGACAGAAAATACCTTTTTCCGTGCATTGGATGGACCGCTCGGAGCTTGGTGCTCTCGCTCAGGTCTGGATATGGCTCCTGTTGCTAAGCCTGGCATCTGCTATTCTGATGGTTATTCTTAATTTTGCGTCGCTTATCGTTTCAAGCTTTGCGGCTCAAATAATGTTTCCCGAAAAAACGTGCCAAATGGATACAGATACAATGCTCGGTGCCTGCGGATATGCCGTATTTATGGTGGTTCCCTGCGGACGTCTTCTTATAAAAGCTGCTATGGAGCTTTGCCATTTTATAAACAGCCTTTACTCAAGATACCCTCAGAGATATCTTAACTGGAAGCGAATAAACACGGTTCAGTTTGTGTGGAGATTGGTTGGTTGGATAGTATTCATTCTGGCTGTCGCTGTTGTGGGTGGCTGTCTTTTGGTGTTAAAGGTGGTGTGATATGAGCGTAATAATCAATCACTTCAATCTCGGAATGTACTATGAGTCATATATTGTTTGCCCTGAGGCCCATAGAAATTATTTTAGCACGGTGGCAACGTATCTGAATGATGCTCTTGCTGTAAAATCAGCCATTTTCTGCTACGATACACAGGAGCTGACCGAGGATATAAAGTCAACGCTGAAAAAAACGAAAAACGTTCTTTTTGTTCTCACAAACGGTGTTGTTGAAAAGGCAGCGGCAGAGGATTATGACAGCTTCAGAAAGGTATACGGATATATATGGAATAATAATCCGGATTCCATATCCCTGATGGCTGTAAACAACTGCCGTATAGGATACGAAATTGAATATCCTGAGGATATGGTAAGCTTTAAATGGCTTCACAGAAAGTCATACGATCTTTATAAGACCTCTGCTGAGGAGATGGCTCTGGAGCTTTATAATGAGTTCAGACTGGGCTATATGAAGGCGGAAAGAAAAAAGCTTGAAAGGCTTGCAGTTGACGGAGCCCCCGGCTTTATCGGAATTTATTATAAAGGCGTGAGAGGCATGAGGGGAGCACTTTTGTGGGAGATCTTGTCCTTTATTGTTGTGCTCGTGCTTATGTATACTAACCTTATGGACAGCGAGTGGATGATCCCTCTTACGTTTTTGGCGGCAATAAGCGCAGGTGTCGGTCTGGGGTATATATGCTACACGCTTATGTCATCTTTGTGCGAAAGAATACAGCTCCTTGACGTTTCGGTGCTGTTTGGCGATTTTAAGAGAAGAACTATGCAGCGAATAGGCTTTCTTTTAGGAGCAGGTCTGTGGGCAGGAATCTGGTATGCCGCTATAATGATTCTTGATAAGGCTTCCGGGGCAGAGCTTAGCATGAAGGTTGCATTTATCGGTATCTACGTAATACTGATCGGATTTACGATAGTGTCTCTTGTCAGATCGTCTGTTTTGTTAAACGCCGCAGAGTTCAGCTCCAATTATCTTGAATTGTGCGAAAAGCGCCCGAGGATTCATATAATCTTTTCTGCCGTATATGCAGCAGTGACTATTTTGATCATCATTGCCGCAGCGATATATTTTAAGTAAAAAAAGACTGTTGCAAAAATTTTGCAACAGTCTTTTTTTACTTTTTCATTATAAGCTTCAAAAGCCCTGTCTGCTTTCTTGCGGCAAGCTCGCAGAAAATCTTGACCTTAATGTCGCTGTACTGATAGTACTTGTTCTTTCTCCATTTGGGGAAATAGTCCTTCATTATCTTTGCAATCTTCTTTATATCCTCTTTTCCTTCCTCGTAGTCAAGGTATCTGAGGGTGGAAAGGTGGAGCAGATGCTCGATATAAAGGTATTCAAGAACTTCCTTGTATTTTGTATTCTCAAAGGCCTTTTTAAGGGACTCGAGAACGAAATAAATGCTTGAGAGCTTTTTGTTATAGGTCTTCTGGCGCATTGTGGAGCCTTCGTGGATGATGTAATGATAGAAGGCATCCGTCATATATCCCACCTTCTGTGTATAAAGGATAAGACGGGGGATAAGCTCAAAATCCTCGTAGATATAGTTCTCAAGGAATTTAAGACCGTTATCTGAAAGAACGCTTCTTCTGATGACCTTTGTGCAGGGGGAGGACTCAAACATAACGTATTTTTCGTCTGTGGGGAGGTCCTCAAAAATAACTCTGTTGCAGAAATTAGGCTCTCTGCCATCCTGCTCGATCCAGTAGTTGAAGCAAACGATATCAAGATCGTTCTCAAGAGCAAAGTTATAGGTCTTTTCGCAGGTGGTCACCTCAACGTAGTCGTCGCTGTCAACGAAGAAAACAAATTCTCCGCTTGCCTTTTCAAGAGCAAAGTTTCTTGCCGCAGACTGACCGCGGTTTTCCTGAGCATATGCCTTGATAAGATTGGGGTAGCGGCTTTGGTAATCGTCGATGATAGCCTGAGAATTATCGGGGCTTCCATCGTTAACGATGATAATTTCAATATCGGAAAGAGTCTGTCCCACAAGGGTATCAAGACACTTGGGAAGGTCCTTTTCGCAGTTATAAACGGGAACAATTATACTGAATTTCGGCATAATATCACCAATCCTTTAAAGATTTGCCTTTTCTATAATGAAATCAACAACTCGCTGAGAGCTTTTTTCGTCTGCATTGAAGTTGACCTTTTTGCAGATCTCGTTTCTTATATCGCGAAGCTTGTCGCCCCCCTCCGAAACCTCGCAAACGAAATCGCAAAGCTCGGAAAGAGTATAAACCTTTTCGCCGCCCTCAAGAAGGCTGTCCACGCCCTCGGCAAAGCCGGGAACCTTTTTGTATTCCTCCAAGTCCTCCCAGATAAGGGCGATAGGCTTTTTGCAGAGTGTGAAATCGTAGTAGATAGAGGAATAGTCAGTTATGAGAGCATCGCAGCTGCCTACAAACTCATAAGAGGAGATATCATTCTTTGTAAAGAAGGAATCGTCAATAAAGCGGACGTTGGAAAGACCCATATCCTTAACGTAGCTTACGTCCTGTGCAAAATGAGGCTTGAGGACGATAAGCACCTTCTTTTCCTTTGCGTATTCGTTGAGGGCTGCCGCCGCCTCGGAATCGTGGATGATGGGAAGAGAATTTCCACCGGAAACCACGCCGCCGTTCTGATGCTGACGGTATGTAGGATACCAGACGATTATCTTCTCAAAATCGCAGTCGGGGAAAAGAGGATGAAGATCACGGTCGGCAGTTACTAAAATATCGTTTCGGGGAAAGCCGAGGGAGAATATCTTTTCCTTAGGCGCACCGAATTCTCGCTCGCAAAGGAAGGCAACGTCCTCTCCTGCGGAAAGGCAGTAGTCCATTCTCTCGGGAAATTCGTCATAATAGCCTGCAAGATTCTTTATGGTCGTGCCGTGGGAAAGATAGAAAGAAGTCTGACCCGCTCTCAGGCTTTCAAGCCAGTCGTTACAGCAGATAAAGCATCTTGCCATATACTTTGTGAGGAGGATCTTTTTGGAATTCTCCATCTTAACGTAGCTAACGTTTTTGATTTTGGGAAGGCTGTCCGAGGGCTCCTTTGAAAGAAGCCATAGCATTTTATACTTTTTGTTCATCCCTCTTCTTATCATTTCATCGAAAACAGCCTTTGTGTTATCGGAAAGATCGGGGGCGCTTTCAAAAATGATAAGCTTTTTTGTGGGAAGACGGTTTATTATCTTTTTAGCTAAGTTTCTGATAAAAGACATTACGCGGCCTTTCCTTTTTTAAGTATTTTTTTGAGCATATCGAGGAAATACTTGAAGTTTTCGTTTCTTGTCACAACGCTGAGAAGAACGTAGATCACAGCACCTGCCACGATCTGGAGGCAGAGAAGAAGAACTGCATTCATGGGAATAAAGTTCATTGCATAGACCGCGCCGCCCATAACTGCTGCTGTGAGAAGGTTGGGGAGAAGGTCCATGATCTGCATACGGTAGCGGTAGCCGATAAGCTTTCTGTTGGGGTATGTATTTACCGCAGTTGCGATAAGAGTGTTGACGATAGAGGTGATCGCAAGCATCTCGGGCTTGTCGGAAAGGAGGATAAAGGAAACGATGATAGCGAGGTAAAGGGATTTCTTGATAACCTCAAGAATGAGGATAATATCGCTTCGACCTATTGCGCGGATAGCCTGAAGGTTTCCGTTCTGGATAATGTTGAACATATAGGAAAGGCAGAATATCTGGATATAGATAGAGGCAGCCATCCATTTGTCAGTAAGAACAACGGTAACGAAGTTATCGGAAACGGCAAGGAATCCCACCATAAGGGGGAATATGAGATAGGAGGATACTTTCATAAATCTTCTTGTATAGCGAAGAACAGCCTCCGTATCATCCTGAAGCTTTGAGATAACGGGGAAAAGAACTGCAGAGAAGGTATCGCTGATGGTGTTGGAAATAAGTGTGGGGAAGCTCTTACCCTTTGTGTAGTAAGAAAGATCG
The DNA here is from genome assembly GCA_045650355.1 of Candidatus Avispirillum sp. Taxonomy (GTDB): domain Bacteria; phylum Bacillota; class Clostridia; order Oscillospirales; family CAG-272; genus Avispirillum. Next base: position 6,428 of record JAZRRC010000004.1, read on the forward strand.
GCGCCCGTAAAGCGGATACCGATGATGAGAGGGTTGATCTCATCGTAGATAACGCTGATAAGGGAGGAAACGAGTATCTTCCAGCTGTAATTGAAAAGCTGCTTCAGTCTTCTTATGGAGAACACAAGGATAAATCTTACCTTTGTTGTGATGAAAAGGATGAGAGTATCAATACAGGTGTTTGTCATCTGCTGAGCAACAAGCGCCCAGGGGCCAAAGCCGTTGATTGCCATGATTATACCCACAACAGCGGAGATGGCAGTACCGATAATAGTAGAATAGAAGAACTTGCGGAACTGAAGAGTGCTTGAAACGTAAGCGCAAAGAACGCTCTTAACAGCATTTACGATAAGAGTAAGACCCATAACACGGATAACGGGGATAAGTATGGGCGCATCATATATTCCTGCAATGAGGGGCGCTGTGAAGAACAGCACACCGTAAAGCACTACGGAAACGGCAATACTGATATACAGTACCGTTGAATAATCCTTTATGTCAGCCTCTCTTTTCTGAATGAGAGCTGTGTTGAAGCCTGAGGAAATGAAAACGTTTGCAAAAGTGAAAAAGATAGTAACGATACCGATGACAGCGTAATCATCGGGAGTCAGAAGTCTTGCAAGCACGATGGCAACGATAGTGGAAACGAGCTGAGCACCGATACGCTCGGCAAACTTCCATATCATACCTGAAAGAGTGCTTTTCTGAAGAGAATTATTGTTTTCCAAGGTATCACCTTCTTTTATACTATATCAATTTATTATACTACATATTAAAATAAAAGTCAAACCGAAAAAGTACCTTAAACATTCGATAAATCAGAGTTTGAAGTGGTACCTGAATTGAAATAGTGAATGCTACACGAAATAAAAGCCTCCACCTCTCAGACGCTTGTGGCTGTGAGGGGGAGGTGGCATCGGTGCAAGGTGGATACAGGATTTATGATTTCTTTGGCACCGATG
>JAZRRC010000005.1:0-2967 GCA_045650355.1 Candidatus Avispirillum sp.
GCAAGCCTGCATCTTAGCGATGAGCTCGTCTGTATACTCGTTGTTTCTGTCTGTGATAGGAAGAACCTTAACCTGCATAGGAGCGAGCCATGCGGGGAACTTACCTGCGAAGTGCTCGATAAGGATACCGATGAATCTCTCAATAGAGCCGAATACTACGCGGTGGATCATGATAGGACGGTGCTTCTGACCGTCAGCGCCCATGTACTCTGCCTCGAATCGCATGGGAAGCTGGAAGTCGAGCTGGATGGTACCGCACTGCCATGTTCTGCCGATGGAGTCCTCAAGGTGGAAGTCGATCTTAGGACCGTAGAATGCGCCGTCACCCTCGTTAACAACGTAAGGAAGGTTCATTTCATCAAGAGCGGCACGAAGACCGTTTGTTGCTACCTCCCAGTCCTCATCGCTACCGATAGAGTTCTCGGGCTTTGTGGAAAGCTCAACGTGGTACTTGAATCCGAAGAGGCTGTAAACCTCATCGATAAGGCGAACAACGCCCTTGATCTCGTCTGTGATCTGCTCCTTTGTCATGAAGATGTGAGCATCGTCCTGTGTGAAGCAACGAACTCTCATAAGACCGTGGAGCTGACCGCTCTTCTCGTGACGGTGAACGAGACCAAGCTCGCCGACTCTCATGGGAAGATCTCTGTAGGAGCGGGGCTCGGACTTATAAACAAGCATACCGCCGGGACAGTTCATAGGCTTAACTGCGAAATCTACGTCGTCGATAACGGTTGTATACATATTTTCCTTGTAGTGATCCCAGTGACCGGATGTTTCCCAAAGCTCACGGTTGAGCATGATGGGAGTCTGAACCTCAACGTAGCCTTCTCTTGTGTGGATCTGTCTCCAGTAGTCGATAAGAGTGTTCTTGAGGATCATACCGTTGGGAAGGAAGAAGGGGAAGCCGGGGCCTTCGTCTCTCATCATAAAGAGACCCATTTCCTTACCGATCTTACGGTGGTCACGCTTCTTAGCTTCCTCGATACGTGTGATGTACTCCTCGAGGTCTGTCTTGTTGGAGAATGCTGTACCGTAGATACGGGTGAGCATCTTGTTCTTCTCGTTACCTCTCCAGTATGCACCTGCAACGCTTGTAAGCTTGAATGCCTTAACAGCGGAAGTGTATGTTACGTGAGGGCCTGCGCAAAGCTCAACGAAATCGCCCTGCTTGAAGAAGGAAAGCTCCTCATCCTCGGGAAGATCGTTGATGAGCTCGATCTTGTAGGGCTCACCCTTCTCCTCCATAAGAGCAAGAGCTTCAGCTCTGGAAAGAGTGAATCTCTCAAGCTTGAGGTTCTCCTTTGTGATCTTCTTCATTTCAGCCTCGATCTTTGCAAGATCCTCTTCTGTGAAGGGAGTCTCACGGTCGAAGTCGTAGTAGAATCCGTCCTTGATGGAAGGACCGATTGCAAGCTTTGTTTCAGGGAAAAGGCGCTTTACAGCCTGAGCGAGGATATGGGAAGCTGTGTGGCGAAGAGCGCCGCGACCAGCCTCATCCTCAAAGGAAAGCTCCTGAACGGAGCCATCGTGCATGATTACTTTCATTGGTATATCTCCTTAAAATTATTAAAAACAAAATAAAAAAACACCCATGCAGAAAAATCTGCCAAGGGTGCATAGCACGGTTCCACCTTGCATTTAACTCATAGGTCTTTAACGCAGACTTACGGTATACTCATCGTATACAAGCTCGGGAGTGGTCTTCACTGAAAATTTACCAAACAGGGCTCACAGCCAAGACCCCGTCTCTCTGATGGAACAAACAGCTACTCTTTCCGTCAATGCTACATATATTTATATCACTTGCGACGTATTTTGTCAAGTATATTTTATCTATATACTTAAAATAAACTTCGCAGGGGAGCAATAAGCCCCCCTGCCGAGAATATTAGCTGCGGTCGAATTCTATATATTCCCCTCTGTTATGTATTTCTACTATAATTGCGATCTCAACGTCAGTCAGACGGCCAAGCTCGTACGCCTCTTTGAGAGTATAGTAAGAGCCGTATGAGCCCGGATAATATACTATTATCTCCCGAGAGTCTGTATATTTGACAACACTTCCCCCGATATTCTGCTCAGTTGCTCCTTTAGTTTCATCGATTGGTGAATCAAACATTACTACGGTAAAATCTTCCAACATACCGTATTGACCGTAATATCTGGCAACGGTGTAAAGCTCCGCCTCGCCGTACAGATTCTTTTGCACGCTTTGATACACGTTTTCAACCCTGCTGATATCAGTTTCGGAAGGCGCGGTAAGCTCGGGCGTCACAAGCACGGATCTGTCCTTCAGCTCTTCAAAATATGAATATTCTTCTCTCGGATATTTATAGCTTATAGGCTTTGTTCTTGAAATTGTTTCTATGTTCTTTTTTGTAAGTATTCCCTTTTCGTAGGCATCGGACAGTTTATAAAAGACTCCTTCTTTCCATACATCTATTTTCTGGCCATTATAGTATTCGATAACAACCCCGGCTATAGTTTCAGTCATATGAACATCGACATAACCCATTCCCGCACAGTCTAGTTTAACAGCAACAGCTCCGTTGAAGGTTCCGTAATATTCGCAAACAGATGCAAAATTTATAAAAAGATTATTATTGGATCTCTTTAATTGCGCTGTTACGTAATCGATCTCTACTTGCTTCAAAAGATCGGACGAGGGCTCCTTTTCTATAATTCCGTCAACGTTATCTGTAGTTCCCGTAGTTTCCTCAGCTACCGTTGTTTCATCCATTCTTGCCGTCGTTTCCTTTGTCGGAGCCTTATCATTTGAACAGGAAACCATAGAAAAAGTAATTAGCAGTGCTAAAATCAAGAATGAGAAAAACTTTAATGCTTTCATAATAAACCTCCTTTAAACTAAAAAAGCGCAAACCTATCCTGAAACGATAAGCAGCGCCAAACATCTTTAATTTAATCGCATAGGATGCTGTAGCCCTGCGAATGTTCTTACACCTA
>JAZRRC010000006.1:0-1590 GCA_045650355.1 Candidatus Avispirillum sp.
TCGAGATATTCTGCCCTTACAACATTTTCAAGCAGGAATGCCATATCATCTCTGCGTAAATACTGATTAAAATCAACATTTCCCGAAATAATCTTTTCTTTGGTTGCTGTCTTGATATATCCGTTCGGATATCCGCCATCCTTCTCAGCAATCTCTTTGAGTCCAAGCACTCTTACAAGTACGGTAATTGCGTCAAGATAGTTGATATATATGTTAGGCTGGAACTTTGTTTCTTCGGTTCCGTTCATAATCCCTTGTTCTGAAAGATACGCTATTGCAGCAGCATATTCGCTGTCCCCTGCAACGTCTTCAAACGGTGTAGTAACAATTACCGCGGCAGCATCCCCATCAAGAACGGGCGTGTCATCCTCTACCTCGTCTACACACATTCTGTATACAGCCTGTGCAAACTGCCCGCGTGTTGCGGGGACATCGGGTCTGTAGAGTCCCGACTCGTCCTCTTTTATTATTCCAAGCTGTGTCAGAACATCGAGGGTTGCTATAAGATCCTCACCTGTCACATCCGAGAATACACTGCCTTTTGTATACATATTGTATTCAAACTTTTCATATTCTCTCTCATAGAATATCATCTGTCCCATATCACAGGAGTTCTTCGGCACACAGATATATAAATCGTGCACGCCCGTAACTTTTTCTGTGATAACCGCTCTTCCCGGCTCTTCAGCAACTTGTCTGAACGCAGGAGACGGCATAATCGGAACCTCTGCAATGAGCTTACCTGTGGGCGAGTCAAGTCTGAGTTCAACAGACTTTGCATATCCCTCAGGTGTGAGAGAATATAGCTCTACCATATTTGGACCGGCTTTGCCGAAATCCATAGCCTTGAAGCATATCCACGCACCATGTCTTACATTACCCGCACCAGTTGCCTCTAATCTTAATGCAACGTTCGGTTTTGTGTAGTAATCATCTGCCAGACCTGTTGAAAAGCTTTCGTATGGGTTTATCCCTGCTGCTTGTGCAGGAATCATCAAGCCCTGCACCATTATTGAAAATACTACAAGAAATATTAAAATATTTCCCAATCTGGTTTTAGTTTTCATAACAAGCTCCACCTCCTTGTCTTCTACTGTTCATAAATCAACTCAATGGGAGTTGAAAAGCCTATATATCCGTTTTCCTCGCTATATGCAAAGCTGAGCACCTTATAACCCTCTCCGAGAAGAATTCCGCTCTGGTTGTCCTTGGTTGAAACAACAAGCGTTCCCTCGGCGCCGGGGGCGAGCTCCTGTGCATTCGTCTTTATCGGCATTATTGCTCTGCCGTCCTTATAAATCATCACCATCATTCCGACCTTTATCTTTTCTGTTGCGTCGGTATTTTTAGCCTTCAAGGTGATTTTAACCTCATCCCCGCTGAAGGTTTTTCCATCAGCACTGCCGGTTATTGAAACGTCTTTTACCTCAAGATTTTTCTTCGGAGCAGATGTAAATTCAATTCTCTTTCGTGCTACTGCTTCGCCCTTCAAATCTTTGACACCCGGCATACAGAGATAATATTTTGTGTTATATCTTAAAAAGTCTGTCAGCTCAAAGCTTGCCTTGTTATTTGCAAAGCCCTTAAAGC
>JAZRRC010000007.1:0-4960 GCA_045650355.1 Candidatus Avispirillum sp.
TGATAAGTCTGATGCTGGTGATGATACAACAATAGCTGAAACAAAAAAAGAAGAACAGACAACCGAGGCTGAAAACGAGGAAAAATTGATTCGTGATTTCTTTGACGGTTTAGCTGAAAGCTATACCGTTAAGGAATCCAACGATGAGGAAATGACTGTGGTTTTCACCGTTCCCGATTTTTATGAGCTTTCAAAGCTTACGCACGGCGACAAGTTGCCGGATGTGTCTGACTATATAGAGCTTTCAAAAGAAAATTCCGATATAGTCAAGGAGATTGAGATTACCGTAGCACGTGATGATGACAAAAGCTTGAAAGAAAAGATGCAGGATGCCGTTCTTTTTGATATGATGTGCAGTGTTATCGGTTCTATGGAGATCGATCTTTCCGATCCCGCTACGAGAGCAGAAAAGGAGGCGTCAGATGAGAACAACTAAAATTCTTGCGCTTTTTCTTGCTCTTGTGATGACACTTTTGTCCGTTCCCGTATCGGCAAACGTATCCAAAGATATTTATCTCATCGAATCGACAAATAATTATATTAACGGCGGACTTGATTCTGCAGCTTATAGCGACTATCTCTATTCCTATGAGCAGTTCATCGACAATCTGGATGAAGATAACCTCTATTTTGTCGCTTCTGTTATGACAGAGGCTACGGTTGGCGTTGACTTTCAGCCCAATTTAGAGGAGTATATGGCAACCATTTCCAATATGCTGGCTATATCCGAAAGCGATAACCCCAATGATATCAGCGCTCAAAAGCAGTTTGACCATCTTAAAGAGGGTAAAGATTACGTGAAGGATGCGATATCTCTTTGCGTAAATGCATATTCCTTGGTTTCTGAATTTGCAGATGATGATACGGTCAAGCTCATTTCCGAGACCATCTCAAAAATTGACAAGTTTAGCGGCGCTGCCGAAAACGCAGTTTCTCTTATCAGCAATCTTGAAACTGCTACCGAGCAGTACGTAAGATATGACAGAATACTGCAGCAAATAGAAAACAGTGCAGACGGAGAGATGAAGGAAGCGGCATCCATAATGAGAAAATCCTTGAACAGCTACTATGAGTATGCCATTGGCGAATATTCAGAGCTGGCAATGGAGGGTGTATACGATGTCGGATCCACTATTTTTGATTTTAACGCAGAAGAATTAAAAAACAGCCTTCCCGAATCTGAACAGAAGCTGTGGGATAAGCTTGATAATTTTAATTTGCTCAAGGATTCCTTCAAGCTTGGTGCCGAGGGCACTCTGTTTTTGGGAAATGTCATTCTCAATACCGAGGATATGGTTAAGCGAATCAGAGAAATAACGGCAGTTTCCGAGCTTAACAGCGTGCTTGAGGAGGTTTATCTGAAGGATAAAGAAGCTTTCCTGATCGCATACGATGATGGCGAGACAACAAAAGAGCTTTGCGAAAATTATTTTTCAACCATAGACTACATATACTCAAACAGAAGACGTGGAGAATATTGCTTCTACAGTCTTATGAAAAACGATATGGGCGTGTTATCCTGGTTTTACGATGAGAAGGAAATCGACGAATGGTATCAGAAGTTTCTTGATTTTATTACCTTGAGAGAGCTTTGGATCGAACAGGCAAAGTATAATTCCGAAGAATACGTAACCCATAGATATCAGCTCTTCGACGGTGTTGCAAGGTCCTGGGAAGAGGCTGAGGCATACTGCCGCAGTCTTGGCGGACATCTCGTCAGTATCGGCAGCTATGAAGAAAATATGCACGTATACGATTTGATGAAGGCTAGCGGATATTCCAGCGCTTATATCGGCCTTTATGAAACCGAGAGCGGCGCCTGGAAATGGTCCAGCGGTGAGCCTGTAATCTATACAAACTGGGGCGGAGTTGAGCCTAATAACGAGGGTGGAGACGAAGCATACGGTATGTTCTATTTCAAGTTTGTCGACGGAAGCTGGAACGACGGAGATTTTGATTCCACGGTCGGCGGCGGAAAAGCATTTATTTGCGAATGGGACTAATAATAAAAAAGAGCTGTTGCAGGGCAACAGCTCTTTTTTTTTAATTAAACATTGAATCGTATTTTTCTTCTTTGTTCTTCTTTTTGCTCTTTGTTGCAGACGTGATAGCATAAATTATAGCGAATATGCTGTAGAGAACACAGAAGAGAAGCATTGCGATAATAGTCTGAGCACCGCTTGTGACAAATCCGCCGCAAAGGACTACCACAACGAAATAGAGGGCAGCAGTTGCAAGAAAATGGAATCCGAGACGGGCACCGACCGCTATTTTAGGGAGTCTCAGCAGCATATTTGCAAATGCAAGAACAAGGGAGAAAAGAAGGAAGAGAAGTATCCACTTGAGAGTGGGAATAAATGCCTTGTTTTCAGAAGAAAGAAGTGTTCCCGCAATATATGATAAAACGGTGATGACCGTAAAAATGAGACAACCGCTTTTTATTGTATCAAATACTGAATTCTGTTTTTTCATGATTCACCTCAAATTAAAATGCATATCTATAATACCACTAAATCCCCATTATTTCAAGGCTATTTCACAACTTTATTTAACTAAAGAAAATGAATAAAAGTATGCATATTTATGGTGAATATTCATTGACATGAGAGGGTACTTTTGATATAATGTATACTAAGTATAAATATGGGTCAGTGTACCCATAAAACTAATACTACGGAGACAATTATGACCAGAAGAGAAAGCAGAATCTGCGTTTTTGAGCTTTTGTACGAAACAGACTTCCATCTTGAGATCGATCCTCTTGAGGTGTATGACCGCTCTCTTGAGGCAAGAGATGCAAAGGGCAGCGATTTCGCAAAGTCCCTTTTCGCACTTTGCGCAGTAAATCTTCCCGAAATTGATAAGACTATCAGCGAGTCTACTGAAAACTGGAAGCTTTCCAGAATGTCAGCAGTAACAAAGGCTATCCTCAGAATGGCTGTTGGTGAGATGCTTTATACAGACGTTCCCCCCAAGGCTTGCATCAACGAGGCAGTTGAGATTGCAAAGGTATATGATGAGGGCAAGGCTCCCAGATTTATCAACGGTATTCTCAATAAGATCGCAAGAGCTACAGGCAAGATTTCCGACGGTGAGTAATTTGCAAGGCGTATTTCTGGGAATAGATACCAGTAATTATACAACGTCCGTTGCCGTATGCGATGCTGAAGGAAAGGTTCTTGCAAACCTGAAAAAGCTCCTTCCCGTAAAGGAGGGAGAAAGAGGACTCAGACAGAGCGATGCAGTATTCCATCATACGGTGCAGCTCCCCCCTCTTATGGAGGAGGCAAGAAAGTACATTGAAGGAAGGGAAATACTGGCAATCGGTGTTTCCTCCCGTCCTACGGACAGAGAGGGCTCCTATATGCCTTGCTTTCTTTCGGGAATGTCCGCTGCCGGCGGAGTAGTTCTCGGCTCGGGAGCAAAGCAGTATTCCTTTTCCCATCAGTGCGGACATATTATGGCAGCACTTTATTCCTCGGAGTCCCTCCATCTTATAGGCAAGCCCTTTGCGGCATTCCACGTTTCGGGCGGTACTACGGACATCCTCCTTTGCACCCCCGGTGCGGGAGAGCGCCCCTTCGTTGTGGAAAGAATAGGCGGAACTCTCGATATTAATGCGGGACAGGCAATTGACCGCGCGGGAGTTTATATGGGACTTCCTTTTCCTGCAGGTGCCCATCTTGAAAAGCTTTGCCTTTCTTATAGCGGCAAGCCTCGCAGAGAAAAGATATGCGTCAAGGGTCTTTCCTGCAATCTTTCGGGACTTGAGAATAAGGCATCTGCTATGTATGACAGCGGTGCACCCAAGGAAGAGGTTGCGGCTTTCGTTATTGAGTTTGTAAAGAGAACTCTTGAAAAGCTTACAGAAAATCTCCGAGAAGAATATAAGGATATTCCCATCGTATATGCAGGCGGCGTAATGAGCTGCTCGGTTATTAAAAAAGAGCTTTCAAAATACGGCTCCTTTGCACTTCCTGCCTTTTCCGCAGACAATGCTGCGGGAATAGCACTTCTTGCAAGAAGCACGTTTTTTAACGAAATATAAAAAAGGAGGCGCCCATGGATATCAGCTCTATGCGTTTTCCGTCGGCGCTGACCGTAACGGAGTTAAACCAGTATATAAAAGATCTTCTTGATCTGAACCCGCCCCTGACCGATATTTTCATCAAGGGCGAGATATCAAACTTCAAGGCTCATTCCTCGGGACACTTGTATTTTACACTCAAGGACGAGGGAAGTGCGCTGAGGTGCGTGATGTTTCGCGCGAGCGCAATGGGTCTTGGATTCAGACCTGAAAACGGAATGAAGGTCACCGCCCACGGAAGGATATCCTCCTTCGTCCGTGACGGCGCATATCAGCTTTATTGCGACGATATGGAGCCCGACGGTGTGGGATCCCTTTATATTGCCTTCGAGCAGCTGAAAAAGAAGCTGGAGGCTGAGGGACTTTTTGCAGAATCAAGAAAAAAGCCCTTGCCGAAGATTCCCTCAAGGGTAGGCGTTGTAACGTCACCTACGGGAGCGGCTGTAAGGGACATCATAAACGTTTGTAAGCGCCGCTTCCCCTATGCTGAGGTTATCGTATATCCTGCTCTGGTGCAGGGAGAGGGAGCAGTTGCAAGCGTTGCTGCTGGAATTGAATTTTTTAACAGAAAAAGCCTTGCCGACGTGCTTATAGTAGGCAGAGGCGGTGGCTCCATTGAAGATCTGTGGGCGTTTAACAGCGAGGCAGTTGCCCGTGCTGTTGCGGCTTCAGCGATTCCCGTAATATCGGCTGTGGGTCACGAAACAGACTTCACTACCTGCGATTTCGTTGCAGACAGAAGAGCACCCACCCCCAGTGCTGCAGCAGAAATTGCAGTACCGGATATATTCGAGCTCAAGCAGAAATTCAATAATATAATTTCCCGCGAGAAAGTCGGATCGTAGCCATGTCGTTCTGTGAGCCAAGGAGTTG
>JAZRRC010000008.1:0-4944 GCA_045650355.1 Candidatus Avispirillum sp.
CCCCTCGCCTTCAGCCGCAAATGAGAACACCGCAAAGCAGGAAACAAGAGATGCAAGGATAAGGAGAAAAGAAATTAATCTTGTAAACTTATTATTCATTTTCTATAACTCCTTTCTTATTCAACAATAGTGCTGACATAATCTACAAGGTCATCAATACCGCAATAGGATCTTACAGAGGAGACAACATCTGTGGCGGAGCTGAGCTCGCTGTTTACCGCGCCAACTGCGGAAGCATAAGCATTGTATGCCTCGTTGTATGCATCGAGGTTTGCCTGAACGCCCTCGATCGTCGTATCAACATTTTCGAGCGTTGCATAACCCTTAACAAGAGCTGCATAGAGCGCATCCTTGGTTTCTGCCGCCGCAATATCAGCAACAGCTTCACTGAGAATTACGCAGTCTTCCTCGATCTTATTCATACGAAGCGCAAGCTCTTCGTAGTATACTACGGCTTCCATAGTTTCGTCATCGGGAATATCCATTCCGTAGTAGCAATCGGTAGCCTGATCAAACAGAGGCTTGATCTGCTCGTAGGTGGTCATCTGCTTGATTACCGAAATAAGATCCATGAACTTATTTGCGTTTTCCTCAAGCATCTTGAGATAATCCTGCTCATAAAGAGGAAGGTTTCTCTTGTAATTTTCTGCGATAGCATAGATTTCCGCAACACGTGTGTTGCTGGGATCTATCATATCTTCGTTAGCTGCGATATAGTGCTCTATATAGACTATAATAGCAAATCTTCCGATATATGTAACACCCTCGGCATTAAATCCGTCAAGCCTTTCCTGAAGAATCTCAACGTGATCTATCTGAATAGCCTCCCAGAACCTATCATTGATTCCCTGGTGCGTTGTGAATGCGATATACGCATCGTTGAAGCCTGCCGCAGAGGAAGGGTCGTAACGGCCGCTGATAACTATCTCACGCGCATTCTTCCAAAGTCTTTGACATGTTCCGTCATCGGTGAACCAGACGTCTTCTCTTTCGATAAGAATGTTTACAAGCTCAACGAAACGGGAAGCATTTGTACGAAGCTCAACCTCGTCGAGAATCGCAAAAGCAAGATCATAATCTTCCCAAGCCTTAACAAAGCGCTTGTACATGCTGTTAGGATCTGCGGGAGCATCATCCGAGTACATGGAAGGCTGAACGGAATTATTCTTGTGCTCTCCTGCCGTGTTGTAATGGTTCCTCATCGCATTGCTGAAGCCGAGATCCTCGCAAATACTGAATTTCTCCATAGTGTTTACAAACTTTACAGCGCTTTCATCCTGAGATATCTCGCCTCTTACTGCGCTGAGGATCTTAACTGCTTCATTATACTCTGAGCACTCCATATCAATAAGACCTGCGCAGGAGGCTAAGAACGTATCAGCAGCAGCAGCTTTCGAGCTTCTGGTGCTTGCATTGGAGATAAGTCTTATAGTATTGCGCGCATCGAGAGCCTTCTCGTAATATGCTATTGCATTATTTTTTGCGGCAACAGCCTCAAGAGTACCGATAACAGATTCATCGGCAGAAATTTTATCGAATACCTTTCTTGCACCGACAACATCGGGATCGACACTTTGAATAATGCCATTGTTATTGTCTCTGAGAATCTTCGCCTGCTGATAAGCCTTATATCTGTCAGACTCGGGAAGAGACTCATCCGAGAAAGCATCAACGAAGTAAACAAATCTGTCCCCTTCACTCATTCTTTCAAGATAGAGAGGATCGTGAACATCCTTTCCTCTGTATGTAAGAATGTTATCGAAGGATATCTGACCGAAGTTACATCTTCCGCCTATACGGAAGTTAACGGGATATGTATCCTTGTTAACCTGTCTTGTACCAAGAAGAGTTCTTCCGTTGTAGTCATCGCCGACATACATCGAGAACTGCCAGTTTTCAGCATCGAACACCCAGGTAACGTGAACCCACTCATCACCGTTAACCTTATATTCGGGAGCACCCGCAAACTTAAGGTTGAACGCCTTTTCGGCAGGATCCGAAACTCTTTCAATGGTGAGGAAGGTTCCAGAATAAAGCTGCTGACCGAGATCGTTAAGCGAGGTTGCGCTTCCGCCGGGAAGGAACTCAAGCCAAACACTCGCAGCTATATCACTACCGGACTCTGTCGGGGATGCGGGGAATTCCCAAAGCCATTCGTCATCCTCTTCCTCTTTAGTTCCCTTGTCATCAAGGTAACTGAGAACCGCAAGGTCAAACTCGATAACGTAGCCGTTATGAGGGCTTCCCTCGGGAGCAGTAAGCGAACTGAACACCATAGTTTTGTAAACTCTCTGGATGTTGCTGACTGCAGTGGTATCGGGATATTTCACAGCTTCGGATCTCGGACCGTAATTAAATGTAACAAATCCGTTTTGGTGATCATTTTCATCATAAATGTTCACAGCACCCTGTCTTACAGTATCCTCAATTGACTGCTCACCGACGAACAAAGGGTCACCGCTACCCAAATAGTTGGGAGCTGAGAACTGCGACTCCATATCGTCATTTCTGTACACCACGCGATTGATGTACTCCTCAATATATTGGCCGGGAGTGATTCCGATGCCACCGTAGATCTTCGCGGGAACCGCAGAAGCCGTAACGGAAGCAATGCAAACAACTACAAGAGCTATTGCAACGACCAATGTCAGAATTCTTTTGGTGTTTTTCATATTTCCTCCTTATAGAAAATCTGATATTTTTTTGGATCGCTCCTATTATATCATTATTTATATAGTCAATTCAATCTTTTTTTTAATTTTCGCCTTTTTGAACAATAAATTTCTACCTTTTGCACAAAAGATTCCCAACCGAAAAAGCGAAGAGAACAAAAATCCTTGACGTAAATAGTGGATTTTGACGAATATATTGCAAAAAAATGAACCGCCATTGACTAAAAAGCAAACAAAAATCCTCTCTCTTTTCGGCAAACACAGGCAAGAGAACACTTAAATTACCTAAAGACCGGGGGCAAAAGAAAAAGGATGGATTTTTACATCCATCCGATTTCAACAGTTGCTATTTTTTCGGGCGCTCCTCATTTACTGCGAAGCGATGAGAAAAGGCTATCTTCTCCAATATTTTCTGTCGAGAGAGCGATACATAATCGCCTCGCCGACATGCTCTGCCGAGATTATTTCCTCGCCGTCAAGATCGGCTATCGTTCTGGCAACTCTGAGAATCCTGTCATGCCCTCTAGCAGAGAGCTCAAGAACCTCATATGCCTTTTTCATAGCCTGCTCTCCGAGCGCATCGGGAGTGCAATGACGGCGGAATATCTCGCCGGTGAGCTGACTGTTTATAAGGTCGGTCCTATCCCCTGCTTTTCTGAATCTTTCCCTTGCAAATTCTCTGGCGCGATTCACTCTTTCGCGGATAGAAGCCGAGCTTTCTCCCTTTTCGCTCTTGCCGGAAATATCCTCGTAAGGAAGGCTTGGCAGCTCTATCTCGATATCAATTCTGTCAAGAAGCGGGCCGCTTATTCTGTCAAGATACTGCTTTCTGGATTTCGGAGTACAGGTGCACTGCCTGACCTCGTCGCCATAATAGCCGCACTTGCATGGGTTCATGGCACAGACCAGCATAAAACGGGAGGGATAAGTGTATTTAGATGCGACACGGGTTACGGTTACCTGCCCGTCTTCGAGTGGCTGACGCATAGCATCGGTAACGTTTTTTGAAAACTCGGGAAGCTCATCAAGGAAAAGAACGCCGTTATGAGCTATTGATATTTCGCCGGGCTTCGGATTCGCTCCGCCGCCGATAAATCCTGCGGGAGTTACGGTATGATGAGGCGCTCTGAAGGGACGGTCAACAACAAGATTACCCTTAAGTAAACCCGACACGGAGTGCACCTTAGTAACTTCTATCGCTTCATCCAAGGTCATATCCGGAAGTATTCCGGGAAGCCTTTTGGCAAGCATTGATTTACCCGTTCCGGGAGGGCCAACCATAAGAATATTATGACCGCCCGCTGCGGCTATTTCCATAGCTCTTTTGGCAACGAGCTGACCTCTTACATCGGCAAAATCCGCACAATCAAGATGAGCGCCGAGATCATAAGAAATCGCTCCGCAGGGCTCGGGTTTCATTTCAGCGGCGCCCTTGAAGTAGGCTACAAGCTGCGAAACACTGTCAACCGCGTAAACATCGATACCCTCAACAACAGATGCCTCGCCGGCATTTGCTCTCGGAACGAAGACGGCGCGTTTTCCCGCCTGCTTGGCGCAAACCGTCATCGAAAGGACGCCGCGCACTCCTCTTACCTCTCCCGAGAGCGACAGCTCTCCGATGATGGCTTTATCGCTGAAATCATACCCTTGAGGAATCGTTCCGTCGCTCTGCAGAATAGCGCAGAGGATCGCAAGATCGAGAGCCGTTCCCTCTTTCTTGCAGTCTGCGGGAGCGAGATTTATCATTATATCAAGGGAAGGAAATCTTATTCCGCTGTTTTCGCAGGCGCTCTGCACTCGGTTTTTCGCCTCTTTGACCGCCGTATCCGGTAAACCGACCAGATCAAAACGCGGCACTCTGTTCCACGAGGAGCACTCGACCGTTATTTCATAACCGTCAATTCCGGCAATTCCCATGGAATATACTCTTGAAAGCATATCTGTTTCCTCTTTCTTCTGCTTTTAACAGAACTATTCTAGCACATTTGTATCTAAAAATCAAGCATTTCCTTGACAAGTATTATGACGTGTGATACAATGAAATCACAATAAGATGTTGCACCGTATACGGTGACAAAAGGAGAAGCTTATGGAAAAACTCATTCTCAAAAATGTCAGCCTCAAGGGCGAAATAACCGATATCGAAATTTGCGACGGCAAAATAGCAAGGATCGGAAAGACGGACGCCGAGGGCGTTGACTTCGGTGGACTGAAAATATATCCCGGCCTTATCGATATTCACAGCCACGGATGCCTTGGTCAGGAAGCGGTA
>JAZRRC010000009.1:0-5831 GCA_045650355.1 Candidatus Avispirillum sp.
TTATTAAAGTTTTTTGCGGAGCTTTTTTACAAAAAAGCGACCGTTTCTTATTCGAGCTCAAGGCGGTCGCAATTGAGGAATGCCTGAGCGGATATTGTGCTTGTTACGGGGATGAGCTTCTTTGCGCCGCAGCTTTCGCATTTGACCCAAACGCCATCGTCTGTTACCTCGACGGTATAGTTTCCCTCGTATTCGGGGCAGCGGCATTTGATCTCGCCTGCTTCATCAAGGTCACGGATAACGAAATTCACGATCTCAAGTATCTGAGGATCTGTGAACACCTCTTCCGTTTCCTGCTTTCTGCCGAAGGGGCTAATGCCGCCAGCATCCTCAATAAGTCCACCGAGAATCTCATCGGATTCCTTCTCTGCCTCAAGAACGGCTTCGCTCTTACCGAGCAAGGCAATGTCGATTCCGGAATATGCGCAGGGGAAGGCGAGAAGATCCTTATCAAAGAACGCTGATGAGGAAACCACATAATTATGGGGCTTCGGACAAAGGAAGCAGGGCACTGTTAAGCGCACCTTTTTATCACTTGTATAAACCATCGTCATCTCGCTCTCGCCGCAGGGGCACTTAAGGCGAAGCATATCTGCGGAAAGTGAAAATATTCCCACAATGCTTGCAACCCAGCCTCCGCACTGAGGACAGCGATAAGCTACGGTAGTTTCTTTCTTATCAAGTACCATTTTTATGACCGGCCTTTCTTTAGAAACGCTTTAATTAGTATTTCTGCCGCAGACAGATCTATTCCTTATCTCTCGGAAAGAGGAATATAATCGCGACGGTCCTTAACGCACATATATGCGGGACGGATGATCTTGCCTGCATTCTGAAGCTCCTCGATTCTGTGAGCGCTCCAGCCTGCAATTCTTGCAACGGCAAAGATAGGTGTATAAAGCTCCTCGGGAAGCTTGAGCATACGGTAGATCATTCCGCTGTAGAAGTCTACGTTGGGGCTTACGCCCTTGTAGATCTTACGGCGCTCTGCAATGAGCTCGGAGGCAATACGGGCAGTTCTCTTATAAAGATCGTACTCCTCCTCCATTCCCTTCTCAATGGAAAGCTTCTTTGCAAAGCTCTTGAGAACCTCGGCACGGGGGTCGGAAACGGAATAGATGGCGTGACCCATACCGTAAACAAGACCTGCACGGTCAAATGCTTCCTTGTTAAGGATCTTTGTGAGGTATGCGCGGACAGACTCATCAGACCAGTCGGAAACGTTTGCCTTCATATCGTCAAACATCTGAACGACCTTGATGTTTGCACCGCCGTGGCGGGGACCCTTAAGGGAGCCGAGAGAAGCCGCAACGCTTGAATATGTATCTGTTCCGGAGGATGATACTACGTGTGTTGTAAAGGTAGAGTTGTTACCGCCGCCGTGCTCTGCATGAAGAATGAGAGCAAGGTCAAGGGTGCGGGCCTCTGTCTCTGTGAATGCACCGTCGGGACGGAGCATATAGAGAAGATTCTGAGCTGTGGAAAGCTCTGCCTTGGGGGGATGGATATAAAGGCTCTGTCCACCGTGATAATACTTAAAGGAGTGATAGCCGTACACTGCCAGCATAGGGAAGATTGCGATAAGCTGGAGGCACTGACGAAGCACGTTGGGGATAGAAATATCATCGGGGTTGTCATCATATGAATAAAGAGTAAGCACACTTCTTGCAAGGGTGTTCATCATATCCTTGGAGGGCGCCTTCATGATAACGTCGCGGGGGAAGTTTGTGGGGAGAGAGCGATAGCCGGAAAGAAGATTGCAGAAATCGGAAAGCTCTTCCTTTGTGGGAAGATTTCCGAAAAGAAGAAGATAGATGCATTCCTCAAAGCCGTAACGGTCCTCGTCCATGCAGCCGCCTGTCAGGTCCTTGATGTTGATTCCGCGGTAGCAAAGCTCGCCGGGGATGTGAGTATCAACACCGTCAATGATCTTATGAGAGATAACCTCGGAAATTTCTGTAAGACCTGTGAGCACGCCTCGGCCCTGAAGGTCACGAAGTCCTCTCTTTACGTTATGCTGAGCATACATCTCAGGCATGATGCCGTTTGCGCAGCAGCTCTTTGCCGCAAGGTCTTCTATATAGGGGGTGATTACAGAATAGGGATTAGGTACATTATTGTTTGCCATTCCATAACCTCCTTTCAAAATATCAAAATGAATAATAAGTTATTATACACCGCAAAAATGAATATATTGTGAACAAACAAAAAGAAAAGGGGGTTTTAATCAAAAACCCCCGAAAAAATTACAAAAATCAGCCGATTTCCTCGATCTCGCCACGAGGAATATCACCCACACCGTTCAGAATATATGCAGGACGGTAGGGGAAAAGCTTCATTGTTTTGATATCGGTAACACCGGAAAGAACAAGAACGGTATCAAGCTCGCTCTCGATACCTGCAACGATATCCGTATCCATTCTGTCACCTACAATTGCAGCCTCTGCTCGGTGAACACCCAGCTTCTTAAGTGCATGACGCATGATGAGAGGATTGGGCTTGCCGATATAATAGGCGTTTACGCCTGTTGTCAATGTAATGGGAGAAATAAGAGCACGGCAGGCAGGCATTATTCTTCCTGCATCTGTGGGGCCTGTCAGGTCGGAGTTTGTGCCGATAAGCTTTGAGCCGTTCTGTACAAGCTTAACCGCCTTCTCTATCTTTTCATAGCTGATGGAGCGGGTCTCACCGAAAACAACGTAATCGGGGTTATAATCGTTCATTGTGAAGCCTGCCTCGTAAATTGCATTCATAAGACCGGGCTCGCCGATAACGTATGCACTTCCGCCGGGGCACTGGCTCTTCAAAAAGGATGCAGTTGCAAGAGCGGAGGTATAAAAATGGCTCTCATCCACCTCGAGGCCCATTCTTGCAAGCTTTGCGGAAAGCTCACGGGGAGCTCGCTCGCTTGAGTTTGTGAGGAAAAGGAATTCCTTTCCCGTAGCATACATCCAGTCAACAAATTCCGTTACTCCGGGGAGAAGAGTGTTGCCGTGATAGATAACTCCGTCCATATCGATGATGAACGCTTTCTTATCGTGAAGAGGCTTTAAAGAGATCATTTTTCCTGTCCTTCCTTTCCTTGCATTGAGACTAAAAGGGTACAATCCATAAAAATACTTGATTTTTTTCAAATAATGTGTTATTATGATTTGGTATTGACCATTTTCAGGGCAATAAATTTTGCTCCTTATACGCTTATTATACAATACTTTTACCCGTTTGTATATAGGCAAAAATCATTTTTTTGGCAAAAACAAACAGCGATTCTGCTATATCCCAAAAGCGAAAGCTTAGAAAGATCAGGGTGGTGAGCTATTTGAAAAAGAATACCGAAAACAAACCCATTATTAACGAAAGCAATGCTCAGAGCACAAGTCAGAGACCTGTTGCTCCTGCAAGCAAGGCAAAGAAAAAGAGCCCCTTCATGAGAGCTCTCTCTATTATCTGGATCGTTATTTCCTGTGTATTTGAGGAAATCGGTCTTTTCCTTGCAAAGGCATTCAAAAAGATCAAGGATTGCTCCCTCAGCTTGAAGGTTACCGTTGCCGCAGTTGCTTTCACCTGCATCTGCACAGGCCTCGTTGTCGGACTTACTATGATGGTCTACGGCGAGGAAAGCGAGGTCTCCCTCTCAGACTGCGTTATCGGTGCGAAAAAGCACATCGTTACAAACGAGCAGCTCGAGTCCTTCACAAGCGCTCCCGAGGAATCCGAATCCAAGAGATCTCTCCCCGAAAGTCATTACTCAGTAACGTTTGACTTCTATTCAAAAGAGGACATCAGCTGTGTAAGCGCAGAGAGAACAGTAGGAGAGCTTATGGATATGCTCGGCATTTCCCTTACCGAGTCAGACCTTATGCGCGCAGAAAAATCTGACACTATTACCGAGGATATGGTAATTTCCGTTGATGAGATCACCTACGGAACAGATTATTCCCACACAGAAATAAGCTACAAAACCGAATACTACGACGTTCAGACTATCCCCAAGGGTACTCAGAAAACTCATCGACGCGGAGTTTACGGCAAGGCTACCGTTGAGTACAGCGTTACATACGTAAACGGCAAGGAAACTGAAAGAAAAGAGGTGCGCGAGTATACAAGCACCTACCCCGTTTCCGCCATTGTTTACAGAGGTGTTGGCGGTACTGTTACTATCGGCGGCAAGACTGTGAGCTATTCCCATTACATTGACTGTGATTCCACCTTCTATTACAGCGGCGGAACAACAGCATCAGGTCTCCCTGCCGATGAAAAAGTAGTTGCGGTAGACCCCAGAGTTATTCCCCTCGGAACAAAGATCTATATCCCCGGCATCGGCACAAGAATCGCTGCTGATACCGGCGGAGCCATTAAGGGAAACATCGTTGACATCTGCTTTGACCGCGACAATCCTCTTACCGCAACGTACGGAAGAAGAGGCGTTCGCGTTTATATCCTTGACTGATTTTGGGTGCTGATATGAACTTTAAGAAATTATCTGATTTTATGGATCATCTCACCTCATGGCGCATCCCCGGATGTGCTTGCAAGGTGTATCTGCGCGGTAAGCTCGTATTCGAATATTCCTCCGGATATGCGGATATGGAAAATGGAATCAAGCTTGATGCGGACAACCACCGCATGTTTATGTACTCCATTTCAAAGATCGTTACCTGCGTTACTGCCCTCACCCTCTGGGAGGAGGGAAAGTTCGAGCTTTCCGATCCCGTTTCAAAGTTCCTTCCCGACTGGAAGGATGCGACTGTAAAGACACGTGACAGCGAAGGAAACGAAATTATCGTTCCCGCTTGCCGTGAGGTCACAATAGGCGATCTTTTCACAATGACAAGCGGTCTTGACTATAACTGCGAGTCTCCCGCACTCAAGGCAGCCAGAGAGAAGTATGCTCCCCACTGCCCTGCAGTTGAGCTTATGTCTGCTCTTGCACACGATCCCATGGTGCATCAGCCCGGTGAGTGCTGGTGCTACGGCCTTTCCCACGACGTTATCGGCGCTATCGTTGAGGTTATCACGGGAAAGAAGCTTGGCGAGGTTGCAAAGGAGCGAATCTTCGATCCTCTGGGACTCAAAAAGACTGCCTACGGTCTTGACGAGAGCGTGCGTGGCGAGATGGCAGTTCAGTATTCCTTCAACGATGCTACCGACAAGATCGACAGACCCGATTACCAGGAAAACTGGGCGATCTTCGGTGATGAATATCACTCAGGCGGTGCAGGCGTTGTTTCCACTGTCGGTGAGATGGCATACCTTATGAGCGTTCTCGCAGCAAAGGGCAAGCTTCCCGACGGAAGAAGAATCATTGCTTCAAGAACCATCGATATGATGCGCACACCTATGCTCACACCCGAGCAGGAGAAGGCTATCGATTGGTCTCATCTCAGTGGCTACAGCTACGGTCTCGGAGTGAGAACAATGAAGAATCCCGCAAAGGCAGGCGCAAGCGCACCCATCGGCGAATTCGGCTGGACAGGAGCTGCAGGCGGAGTTGCCATTATCGACCCCGATAATGAGCTTTCTCTCTTCTATGCCCACCATATGCTGAATAACCAGGAAAGCTACGTTGCCCCCAGACTTCGTAATATCCTCTATTCCTGTATAGATGAATAAAAAGAATCGGCTGTTGCAACGCTTGCAACAACCGATTCTTTTTATCCTATGACGAATTTGTATTTATCGAGGAGATAATGCAAAGGACTTTTTTGTAAAAAAGTCCTCTGCACTCCCAAAAAACTTCAAAAAGGGAGTTGTATAAATTCGTGTTTATCGGGGAGATTGATGCACCATTGTAGGGGTCGACGTCCTCGGCGACCCGCTGCAAACGCAAC
>JAZRRC010000010.1:0-8781 GCA_045650355.1 Candidatus Avispirillum sp.
AGACGATATTGATTTTTGTAGGGGTCGACGTCCTCGGCGACCCGCTGCAAACGCAACGACATGCGATAAATGTTAGTTAGGTTCGCGTGCAGATGGGCGGGTCGATCGTAGGAATGGAACATTCCTACCGACGTCGACCCCTACGGTGTACACATAAACGCACCGTTAAACTCCGATTCAACGAGTTCTTCGAACAACAAAAAACTGTCGCACGGTTGTGCGACAGCTTAAATTTTATATTGATTTTGCGTTTTCAAGGAGGGAGGACATTTCTTCTGACGTGTCGATTCCCGCTTTTTCGAATTCCTTTTCAAGACGAAGAAGATTCTTTACAGCTCTCTTATCGTCTCCGTGAAGATCGCTTCCCGCAGCAATACAGGGAAAATCCTGCAAAAGCCTTTTCGCTTTTCTTCTTCCCTTGAAGGTTGCCTGTGTTTCACCGTTAAGCTGGCAAAACACGTCACATTCTGAAAGAAGCCTTGCAACGTCCTTTTCGGCATAGCGGTCTATATGCGCCATCACAACAGTCAGACCCGAGCGGGATATTTTTGCCACCGCCTCGATATGCTCCTCTCGCCATGAGTTAAAGGGCATTTCAAGAAGGATAACGTCAGTTCCCTCGATGCAGAGCTTTTCAAGACCGGGCATATGGTCGATGCCTGCGCAAACAAGAACCTCGGCACCGAGATATACCTCAGGGCGCTCACCCTCTATCGCAAGAAGCTCCTTTGCGCAAAGGCTTCTTCTTTCGAGAAATTCCTCTACACTGTCATTCTGGGGATAGAAATGAGGAGTTGCCACAACGGCACCGACGCCTGACTTTGACAAAAGCTCAAGCTGTGCCCTTGTAGTTTCCCTGTTTCTTGAGCCGTGGTCGGCTCCGGGCAGAATATGGGCATGGAAATCGATCATTCTCTTTTTTTCCACAGTCCCACTCCCTTTTATAAATTATTCGGAATCCTTTTCCTTATGCTTCGGATGATAATGACCGTAACCGTAGCCATATCCGTAGCGGGCACCGTACTTCTTACCGTACTTGCCGTATTTTCCGTACTTGCCGTACTTACCGTATTTGCCGTAGCCGCCTGTTTTGGGGTCTACGTCGTTAAGCACGAGGCCGAGGATGTTAGCCTCCATCTGCTCCATTGTCTGGAGAGCTGCTGCAAGAGATCTTGAGTCGTCAACACGGCTTCTTACTACGTAAAGGTAGCCTGTTACGTACTCGGAGATTACAACGGCATCGGTTACGAGACCTACGGGAGGAAGGTCGATAAAGATAATATCGAAATGCTGCTTCATGAACTCGATGAACTTACCGAGTCTTGCGCTTGAAAGAAGCTCCGCAGGGTTGGGAGGAGTTCCTCCTGCCGTTATAATGGAAAGATTCTGATACTTTGTTTTCTTAATATATTTATCAATTGAGCTGTCTGCGCTTGCAAGAAGCTCACTGATGCCCTCGCCCTTCTCCATATCGAAGATCTTATGGATAACAGAGCTTCTAAGGTCGCAGTCGATGAGGAGCACCTTCTTTTCAAGCTGTGCAAAGGAAACTGCAAGGTTTGAAATAAGAAGGCTCTTACCGCTGTGGGCAAAGGTGCTTGTGATGCCGTATACAGGACACTTTTCTCCCTTCGCGGTATAGAAAAGGTTTGTTCTGAGCATCTTGAATGCTTCGTTTATAGCAAAAGAAGTGGTTTCGGAAAGAAGCTTACCCTTATAGCTTATGATCTCGTTTGACATTACTTAGCGCTCCTTTCCCTTTTGATTCCCTTAGCATTACCCTTCTGGGGCTGATCGGTTACGATGGTGGGAATTACACCAACGATGGGGTATCCGAATTTATCCTTCAGATCCTCCTCGGTATAGATGGTATTATCAAGCACCTCTCTGAGGAAGAACACAAGGAATGCAATTGCAAAGCCGATGATTCCTCCAATTACAGTATTGAGCGCAAGATTGGGGGAAACAGGCTCTACGGGCTTTTTGGGAGGGTCCATCTGAGAAACGTCACCCTTATTGATAATATCGGGGATCGCCTCGGGAATGACCTCATAAAAAGCCTTTGCAAGCTTATATGCCTTATCGGGGCTGGGAGAGCTTACGGAAATATAGAAGGCCTCAGTTCCGGAATATGTTCCTGCTGTGATATTATTCTTCAGGTATTCTGCACTGCAGTCAACGCCTGAGATCTCGATCACGTTTTCAAGAAGCTGAGAGCTGTTTTTAACGATAACGATAGATGACTCCGCCAGAGTCTTTGAAGCAGAAAGGTCCTGCTGGGAAACTGAGGTCATCTGGTCCTGTGTGTTATTTACGTAAAACTTTGCAGTTGAGGAATAGATAGGTGTGATAAAAAATGCAGTTACCAGTGCAAAAACGAGAGCTACCGCCGCACCGACAGCTGTAATATACACCATTCTTCTTCTCAATACAAAGATCAGAGCCTGCAAACTGGACTGATTTTCATTCTTTTCCATTTTACTTTTGCTCCTTTCAATTCAATAAAATCAAAGATATTTGGCAACAATTGCCTTCATATCTTCCATTTTGCTATCCATATCGCGAAGGAGAGAAAGCTGATTTCTTGCTCTGTCTCGATTGTGCTCGGGATAGCGGATATGATAATAAACGTCTCCGTTAAGGTAGTCTCCGAGGAAGCGGATAGCCGTTTCAAGGGTCATGAGATATGCGCCCATGGGGAGAGAAAGAATCTCCTCCTCTGTCATGGAATCGCGAAGCTCGCCAACAAATCCGTCCACAAAGGTCTCAAACATTGAAAGATCAAGGGATACCTTGGAAAGGTCTGTTTCATCCTCGAGGGCAGTTGAAGCACCGAAGCGGATAGCATCTCCGAAATCGTAGAGAATGCTGCCGGGCATTACAATATCAAGATCGATAATGCAAACGCCCTCGCCCGTATGCTTGTCCAGGAGCACGTTATTTATCTTTGTATCATTATGTGTAACGCAGGTACGGAAGCGTCCGTCTCTGAGCCCGTCAATTATGTAAGAGCAAAGAGGGGCCTTTGAGAGAGCAAACTCTATCTCCTCAGCCATCTCACCTGCTCTTCCCATTTTGTCCTCAGCAACTGCAGCCTTGAACTGCTCCATTCTGCTGACTGAATTATGGAAATCGGGAATCGTTTCATATAATGTATTGCAGGGATAGTCTGCAAGCTGTCTTGCAAAGCGACCGAAAGCAACTGCGCTCTTATGGAAAAGCTCAGCTGTTTCGGGGAAATCATAGGATATTACATCGGAGATCTCAAGAAAGGCTCTCCAGTAGCATCCGTCGGGATCGACAAAATAGTCCTCTCCGCTTTTGGTGGAAATAACCGTTCTCACCTCGCGCAGAGGGTCTCCTCCCTCTTTTTCAATCTTTTTTGCAATATGTGTGCAGACGCCCTTGATATTTGACATGAGCTTTTCGGGTTCACGAAATATCTCGGTATTGATCTTCTGGAGGATATATCCGGGCATTCCCTCTCCGCAATCAATGAAAAAGGTATCGCTTATAAGGCCTGAATTACATCTTTTAAAATTGACGGGAGGAGCGGCAAAATCAAATGCCGCTCCTGCCATACTGAGATATTTAACTTCCATTGGATCTCCTTAGGCACTGTGTGCCGGAAAATGATTAGAGATACTTCTTAACGATTTCCTGCATCTGGCCCATCTTCTTATCCATATCTGCGATGAGCTTGAGCTGGTTTCTTGCACGGTCCTTGTTCTGACCCTCGTAGCGTGTATGGAAATATACGTCGCCGTTGAGGTAGTCACCGAGGAAGCGGATACCTGTCTCGAGAGTCATGAGGTATGCGCCCATGGGAAGAGAAAGGATCTCCTCCTCTGTCATGGAATCGTGGAGCTCGCCAACGAATCCCTTAACGTATGTCTCGAACATATCGAGATCCATGTATACCTTATCGAGGTCTGTCTCGTCCTCTGCAGCGCTGGATGCACCGAAGCGGATAGCATCGCCGAAGTCATAAAGAACAGAACCGGGCATTACTGTATCAAGGTCGATGATGCATACGCCCTCGCCTGTCTCAGCATCCATAAGAACGTTGTTGAGCTTTGTATCGTTATGAGTTACGCAAAGCTTGCAACGGCCGTCAGCAAGTCTGTCAAGAATATAAGAGCAGAGAGGCTCCTTGGAAAGAGCGAACTCTATCTCGGGCTGCATCTCAGCTGCTCTGCCCATCTTATCCTCAGCTACTGCTGCCTTGAAATCGTTCATACGGCTCACAGAGTTGTGGAAGTTGGGGATTGTCTCATAAAGAGTCTCTGCAGGATAGTCAGCAAGCTGGTTGAAGAACTTACCGAATGCAACTGCGCTCTTATAGAAAAGCTCGGGAGAATCGGGGGAGTTGTAGGAAACAACGTCCTCGATAGCAAGGAACGCTCTCCAGTAGCCGCCATCGGGGTCTACGTAGTAATCGCCGCCGTCCTTGGGGAATACGAACTTTCTAACCTCACGGTCAGTATCGCCGCCTGCAGCCTCGATCTTTTTTGCAACATGAGAGCATACGCCCTTCATATTTGCCATGAGCTTAATAGGATCCTTAAAGATGGATGTATTTACTCTCTGGAGAAGATAACGAGGATTACCCTCGCCGCAATCTACAAAATATGTGTCGTTGATGTGACCTACGTCGCATCTTTCAAGCTTTACAGGTTCTGCAGCGAAGGCGAACGCCTTGCTTGCTTCTTCAAGATACTTAATTGCCATTATAGCCTCCAAAAATTTATTATTTATTTAGGGTTATGACTCTTTCTGCAAATAGACACAATTAGTCATTATATTACAGTTTAATATATTATAACCGAAGTCCCCCTTTATGTCAAGGGTTTTGTACAAGTTATATGAATATGGGTCTTTTTTATTTACGAAAAACACAAAATGAAATTCTTGACACAGAAACTTGCAAGGTGTATAATCAATAATATCATTTTATGCATTTTCAACAATATGCATACAGAAAGGAACCACAATTATGAACAGAGTATTCAATTTCTCAGCAGGCCCCTCCATGCTCCCCATGCCCGTGCTCGAAAAAGCGGCAGCGGAGCTTGTATGTTACGGAGACTCCGGAATGTCCGTAATGGAGATGAGCCATCGCTCACCTGTCTATGAAGAAATTATCACTGCGGCTGAAGCAGGCCTCAGAGCTCTGATGAATATACCCGATAATTATAAGGTACTCTTCATGCAGGGCGGAGCTTCCACACAGTTCGCATGTGTCCCCCTCAATCTTATGAAGAACGGCAAGGCAGATTATATCCTCTCAGGTCAGTTCTCCACAAAGGCTTATAAGGAGGCTCAGAAGTACGGCGACGTTGTAGCCGTTGCATCCTCCAAGGAGCAGAATTTCTCCGAGATCCCCGTAGTGACTCGCGAAACATTCCGCCCCGACGCAGATTACGTTCACATCTGCTTCAACAACACAATTTACGGAACAAAGTACAACTACATCCCCGATACAGGCGATATCCCTCTCGTTGCGGATATGTCAAGCTGCATCATCTCCGAGCCTGTTGACGTTTCCAAGTTCGGCGTGATCTACGCAGGTGCGCAGAAGAACATGGCTCCCGCAGGCGTTACAGTTGTTATTGTACGCGAGGACCTTCTCGGTAATGCACGTCCCGACACACCTGCAATGCTCGATTGGAAAAACATGGCAGACAATGGCTCCATGTACAACACACCTCCCTGCTACTCCATCTACATCGCAAAGCTCGTTTACGAGTGGATCGAGTCTCTCGGCGGTCTTGAGGCTATGAAGGCTCTCAACGAAAAGAAGGCAAAGCTTCTTTACGACTATCTTGATTCTCAGGATTACTACATCGCACCCGTTAAGCCCGAGTTCCGTTCCATGATGAACGTTACATTCGTTACAGGTGATGCAGACCTCGACAAGAAGTTTGCAAAGGAGTCCGCAGATGCCGGTCTCAAGAACCTCAAGGGTCACCGCTCCGTTGGCGGTATGCGCGCTTCTATCTACAACGCTATGCCTTACGAGGGCATCGAGGCGCTCATCGCATTCATGAAGAAATTCGCAGAGGAAAATCCCAAGGCATAAAAAAGCAAGGTAAACCACTATGACAAACATTAAACTTCTCAATAAAATCGCTTCCTGCGGAACAGATATTTTCGCAAAGGATAAGTATAACGTAGCAACCGATGCTGAGGGCGCTGAGGCCATTATGGTAAGAAGCGCTTCCATGCACGAAATGACATTCGAGCCCTCCCTCCAGGCTATCGCCAGAGCAGGTGCGGGCGTTAACAACATCCCCCTCGACAAGTGTGCTGAGGAGGGTATCGTAGTATTCAACACTCCCGGCGCTAACGCAAACGGAGTTAAGGAGCTTGCAATTGCAGCTCTCCTTCTCGCTTCCCGTGATATCGTTGGCGGTATCAAGTGGGCAAACTCTCTTGAAACTGACGTTGCAAAGTCTGTGGAAAAGGGCAAGAGCACCTTTGCAGGCTGCGAGATCAAGGGCAAGAAGCTTGGCGTTATCGGTCTCGGTGCCATCGGCGGTCTCGTTGCAAATGCGGCTGACGATCTCGGCATGAACGTTGTGGGCTGCGACCCCTTCATGACAGTTACCGCTGCATGGAATCTTGACCGTAACGTTCACTCTGCGGCAAGCTACGAGGAGATCTTCAAGACATGTGATTACATCACACTCCACGTTCCCTCCACTCCCGAAACAAAGAATATGATCAACGCTGAGACCCTCAACCTTATGAAGGACGGCGTTCGCATCATCAACCTCTCCCGTGCAGACCTTGTTAATGCCGAGGACATCAAGGCAGCTATCGAGGACGGCAAGGTTAAGAGCTACGTTACAGACTTCCCCACAGAGGCAACGATCAACTGCCCCGGAATCATCACAATCCCCCACCTCGGTGCATCTACTGCCGAGTCTGAGGATAACTGCGCTATCATGGCTGCAAATCAGCTTGTTGATTACCTTGAAAACGGTAACATCACAAACAGCGTAAACTTCCCCGCAGTTTCCATGCCCCGTGATGCGGGAACAACAAGACTTGTTGTTCTCCATAAGAACCAGCCCGAAATGCTTTCCAAGGTTACAAGCGTTCTCTCTGCTGACGGAGTTAACATCGAGCACATGGCTTCCCGCTCCAAGGGTAACTATGCTTGCGCGCTCTTTGATTGCGCACAGGAAGTTACTGCGGCTCAGGTTTCCGACATTGAAGCCGTTGACGGCATCATCCGCGTTCTCGTAAAGTAATTCAAAACAATAAAAAGCAGGAAAAGGCAGAGCCTTTTCCTGCTTTTCTGCATGGTGAAATATGAAAATATACTACGAAGATAAATATCTTATCGTGGCCGATAAGGCGGCGGGAGTTGCCTCTCAAAAGGACCCCTCGGGCAGACCCGATATGGTCACTCTCCTCTCCGAGCACTGCGGCTCGGAGGTCTTTTGCGTACACAGGCTTGATACCGCCACCGAGGGCGTTATGGTCTATGCCAAGGACTCAAAGACTGCAGGCAGACTGACAGCCTCCCTTTCCGATGAAAGCGCCGTTAAGGAATACTTCTGCGTTGTCCGTGCAACAGGTCTTACTGCCGGAAGCATGCAGGACCTTCTCTTTCACGACAAGAGAAAGAACAAGGCCTTTGTTGTTGACAGAAAGCGTGCGGGAGTTAAGGAAGCACTCCTTGACTACACTACCCTACTTGAGGCGGACGGTCTTTCCCTTGTGAGAGTAAAGCTGCACACAGGACGCACCCACCAGATAAGAATACAGTTTGCAAGCCGCAAGATGCCCCTTGTGGGAGACGGAAAATACGGCTCAAAGGACAATATGCCCCTTGCCCTTCGCTGCGTGCGCCTTTCCTTTGAGCACCCTGTGACAAAAAAGACTGTCGATACCTTCGCCCCTCCCCAGTCCCCCTGGTTTTCTTTTGAAATTGATAGCTGAAAAGGATCTGAATTATGAGAAAAAAGATATACGAAACCGTACACGTTTATACGGGCAGCGCAATGAGCGTTATTTATAAATGGTTCATGATAATCCTGACCCTTGCCAGCATCCTGCCCCTTATGACAAAGGAGGAGCCCTGTTATTTCAGAATAATCGTCGGTATATGCCTTGTTGTATTTTCAATCGATTTCCTTCTGAGATGGCTGACTGCCGACTATAAATTCGGTGAGAGGGGTGTTCTTGCATTTTTAAAATACCCCTTCAGAATGATATCCGTCATCGACCTTGCCGCAATCTTTGCCCTTGTCAGCTCATACTTCCATCTCTTTGACGGCTCAACAGCTGCAGAAATATGGGCAGTTTTCAGAATAATCCGTATCTTAAGATATTCCAAAAACGCGCGTACCATTCTTGATATTCTGAAAAAATCAAGAAAGCCCCTTACCGCAGTCGGAGGTCTTGCCCTCGGTTATATTCTCGTGTCTGCCATCCTTATTTTCAACATCGAGCCCGAATCCTTCAATACGTTTTTCGATGCCGTTTATTGGTCTACCGTTTCACTCACAACAGTTGGCTACGGTGATATTTATCCCGTCAGCGTTGTGGGAAGAGCCGTTGCAATGCTTTCTTCTTTCTTTGGAATTGCCGTTGTAGCTCTCCCTGCCGGTATTGTAACTGCGGAGTATATGAACTCAATCAAGAGCGAAGAATAAGCAACAAAGTTTAATATACCATTAATTCAATCAATACGACATTTTATATGTCATCCTGAGCGAAGTAAAACACCACCGTGCGGTGTTTTACGAAGTCGAACCATCCCTTAGG
>JAZRRC010000011.1:0-14601 GCA_045650355.1 Candidatus Avispirillum sp.
TAAAAGGAAAAACAATCATGGGAAGACTATCAACCAAGGATAACAAGACTCCGTTTCAATTGAGCCGTGAGGATTTAGGTTATTCCCGAGAAAAGGCTAGTGAAGAATTGAAATGGATCTCCGCTGAGCGTATTGAAAAAATAGAAAGCGAAAAATCCCTTCCTCATCCCGATGAGGTACTTGCAATGTCCGTAGCATACAAAAAGCCCCGTCTGTGCAATCACTACTGCGCCAATACGTGTCCCATAGGACAGGAATACGTGCCCGAGATCAAGGTCAAGGACCTGTCTCAGATAATTCTTGAAATACTGGCATCCCTGAATTCTATTCAGAAGCGCAAGGATCGTCTCATTGAGATCACAGCAGACGGCGAGATCAAAGACGATGAAATTGCCGATTTCGTTAATATTCAGGAAGAACTGGAGCGCATCTCCATAACTGTGGAAACGTTGCAGCTCTGGGCGGAGCGCATGCTTGCCATAGGTGCAATCGATATTGAAGCATACAAGGCACATAAGGGAAAGAAAGAATAACGTTCAACACCTCAGCATTTTCGCTGAGGTGTTTTTTTGCTCTCAGGACAGAAATAGCACCCTCTATCTTGCTCTTATAACCATTTTTATCGGACAATCTGCGTATTATAATTGTATTACAGAAAGAAACAGCATTATGGCTGAAAAAACGAAAATTCAAGGAGGAAACAAAAATGTCAGTAGTATCAATGGCAACTGTTCACAGTTTAGGAAGGATTAAGGAGCGCGCAGGTATTAACGAAAGAAAAGCCTATAAGATGATCGACCTCGCATTGCAGCGCGGCAAAACGGCCGATCAATTCACATCCTGGGAAAGAGATTTTCTTTTGAGCGAAAGTAAAAATAACAAGACCGCCATCGCTTATAATAACTTTTGCTACATAATCGGAGAAAACGGATTTTGCATCACCCTGTTTCCCTTACCCAGCTGGTTCGGAAAGAAAAAGCATTTTAACGGAAAAGAACGCATCCGCAATATCAAGGCATATTCAAGATATTATTGCGTTTGATCCCAATAACAGAAAAATCACACCTGCGGGTGTGATTTTTTCTTTTATATCCGGCTAAAAGCATAACATGAAAGAAAATTCAAGCAGCTGATTATATTAATATAAAATATAAGGAAAAATATAACGAAATTATTGGATTTTTTTCATTTTTACTGTAGAATTTTTTGAGAACCTGTGTTATAATCGTTAAAATATGTATTTAAATCTTGGTGTTTTAAATGATAAATAAAGACTTGCGAAAATTAAACCGCAAACAGCTGCTTGAGCTGCTTCTCAAGCAGACGGAACGGGCTGACAACCTGGAGCTTCTTCTCGCTGAAGCTGAGAAAAAGCTTGAAGAAAAAATTATTGCTCAGAGCGAGGCAGGGTCAATTGCCGAGGCAGCCCTTAAGCTTAACGGAATATTTGAAGCCGCCGATGCTGCAGCTGCTCAATATTTGGAAAACGTAAGGCTCCTCAGCGAAAACTCTGAAATCCCTCAATCGAAAACAGAAGCCGAAAGCAAAGCTCTTGCCGAAAAAATGATT
Source organism: Candidatus Avispirillum sp. (assembly GCA_045650355.1). Lineage (GTDB taxonomy): Bacteria > Bacillota > Clostridia > Oscillospirales > CAG-272 > Avispirillum. The sequence goes on from JAZRRC010000011.1 coordinate 1,570, forward strand.
CTTGAGGCAGAACAAAAATGCGCCATGCTCGAGGCTAAAGCCGAAAAAATGCTTAAAGAGGCTTATATAAAGCTGAGACGGCTTCAAAAGGAAATCGATGAGCTTGAAAAGAAAAAAAGGCAGTACTGATCATGGAAAATAAAGAAAAAATCTCATTACCTACTGCCGACCAGGTCAAGTCAGAGCTTCGCAACGAGCGAAACAAGATCCGTTACAGACGAATCCTGAAAAATGCAGTTTATGCGCTGATCATCGTTGCCGCAGTAGCTGTTCTTATTGCAACCCTCGTTCTCCCCGTTCTGCAGATATCGGGCACAAGCATGGAGCCTACCCTGAACAACGGTGAAATAGTTGTTCTCGTTAAAACCTCAAAGCTTGAGCGCGGTGATCTTTGCGGATTTTCATATTCAAACAAAATTCTTATCAAGCGCGTTATCGGTCTTCCCGGAGACGCTGTCTCCATCGACAGCGAAGGTACCGTTTTCGTTAACGGCGAGGCTCTTGACGAGCCCTACGTTATTGAAAAAAGTCTCGGTGAATGTGATCTGGAATTTCCCTATATAGTTCCCGAAAACGAATATTTCCTTTTAGGAGACCAGCGTGACAGCTCAATCGACAGCCGAAGCTCCGTTATCGGTTGTATAGATAAAGAGCAAATTCTCGGAAAGCTTTTCTTCAGAATCTGGCCCTTCTCCGAGATTTCATTGTTAAGTTGACCCATTACCCATAACCCTGAGGAAAGGAGGTCAAAATGGTCAATCAAGACACTTTACAGTATATAAAAAATGCTAAAAGCACAAAAAGCATACGTCAGCAGCTGGCCTTTTTGCTACCTCTGCTTTCTGTGTTAGTGGTTATTGCAGTATTCTGGTGGCTTAAGCTTACCGGTATTACCATGGCAGGCGATGCCTTTTGCGGAATAGTTGAGCACGTTCACTCAGAAGAATGTACTCTCTCCAATCTCATTTGTACAATAGAAGAAGCAGAAGAACCTGTTTCCACTTCTCTTCTGACCTGTACAGAAGAGGGACATGAGCATACAGACGAATGCTATGAAATTATCACCACAGCTCATACTCATACAGATGAATGCTATGAGCGCACACATTCCTGCGGACACGGTGAGCACATTCACACAGTTGAATGTTATTCCGACCTGACAGCAGATCTTGAAACTCCCGAAAACTGGGAGGAATCCCTTAAGGATATTCCCGATGGACTTATCACGTCCGAAAAAATAGTTGCTGTTGCCCAAAGCCAGATAGGCTATATGGAAAGCACTATAAACTACGTTGTAAACGTAGGCACCACAAAATCCGGCTATACGAGATACGGTGAATGGTACGGTAACCCCTACGGTGACTGGTCTACCATGTTCGTTTCCTTCTGTCTCAGATACGGCGGACTTTCCGAAGTCCCCATCAGCGGCGGTGCCGATACACTTCGAATTCTCTGGGAAGAGGAGGATATGTACCGTGAAAAATACGATCACCTTGCAACCGCAGGAGATATCGTATTCTTCGATAAAAACGGAAACGGTGCAGTTGATTCCACAGCAGTAGTTACAGGACTTTATGACGGCGTTCTCTACGTTATTGAAGGAGACCTTGATGATAAGGTTTCTGAGGCCGCATACCAGATGTCAGACTCAAAAGTAGTAGGATTTGGTCTCTCAGCAAGAGACTCAGCTCCTATCCTCATGGCACCCGCTCCTGTTGCTGAGGGACAAACCTTAGTGGGAACCACAGTAAACTATACCTCCGCAATGCTCACAAATAATAATTCCTTCATATTGTACACTACGGGAACTGACGGAAATTATTATGCTATCGACGGAAACTCCAATGCCGTTCGAATCTATATAGATTCAAGCGGTAAGGTTACTGCCGACGTTTCCAACCCCAACATCCTTTACTGGCAATTCAACAACAAAAACGATAACGGAAGCACTCTCGGAAATTACGATAACCAGCCCACCTATTTCATAAGAAACGTGGCTACCGGAATGTATCTCCATCCCTACTATGATAACGCAAACAATCACGGCGCTATCCTTTCAGGTAAATGGGAATCGGCTGTATACAACACAAACGGTACTGTTAAATTCCGCGGTGCACGACAGAACAATTACGCCCATCTCCAGAATAACCGGACCTTCACAAACAACGGTGACCGTAACTCGTCATCCGGATTCAAATTTGCAAAAGCGCCATCATCATGTACCGTTTGGTTTGACGGAACGCTGGGAGGCCTGATGAGCTACAACGGCTCACCAAACACAAGCTACTCCGTTCTGAGCGGATCTACCCTGAAGCTTCCCTCTGAATGGCAGTCGCCTCCTAAATACGAGTCCACACTTCGCGGCTGGTACGACGTTATCAACAACAAGTATTATAAAGCAGGCGAAGAAATAACCGTAACGGAAAATATGGTGTTCTACGCTGACTGGGTGGCAGCAACCTATGACGTAGGTCAGTATAATGCTCAGGTTGCCAACACTGTAAGCACAAGCGATTTTATTACTACAAGAGTTTTTGACTATAATCCCCTCTTTAACGTTCAATCATCCTATGCAACGGTAGAGGTAAACAGCTCCGGTCATAGCGAGACCTGGAATTCTACCCAGACAGGACAGGTGCCTTATAAGGGAATGACAACCCTTGACTTTATCTTCCGAGACTGGGATTCAAATTCCGATATCTCATATCCCCGTAACCATAATAATAAAAACACTAACGGCTCAATCTACGAGGGTATCTATAATGAAACTCTCGGAGAATATCTCTTCTCAACCGAGAATGCCTTTGACCCCGAAACGGGCGAGGGCGTAATCGGTAAGATCTATCTTGGCGAGGGCGATCATCTGCTCCAGCTTATGACAGACCCGACAGACGAGTATTGTGGCTACTACTATTACAACTCAAGCCTGAACGCGGCAGCCTATAACCAGACAGACGGTCGCTTCTACGTTTACGAATATCTGGAAAGAACATCTGACTCTGCAAACTCCTCAAGCGGTAAGTATTCAGACTTCCTTCCCCTTAACTCTCCTTACGTTAATACCAACGGCAAAAACGTTGTAACTTATAAGTACAACGGAGACAAAAACGAATACGTCGGCACAAACCACTACCAGTACGATGCAAAGTACAACAACAGCGGAAGCTCTGCATCTAACGTTCAGACCAACTACATGTTCGGTATAGCAATGGACGTTAAGTTCTATCTCCCCACAGTGCCCGGCACTTTAGACAGCGACGGAAACTACGGAAACCGCGACGTTTACGGAAATGAGATGCACTTCAAGTTCTCCGGAGACGACGACGTATGGGTTCTTGTAGACGGTCAGTTAGTTCTTGATATCGGTGGTATCCACGGAATCGAGAGCGGCGACGTTAACTTCTCAACGGGAGTGGTTACCGTAAACGGTCAGTATCACCATACTCTCAGCGGTATCAGCGCAGGCGACCACGTTCTTACGATCTACTATCTCGAGCGAGGAAGCTCACAGTCCAACTGTCAGATAGCATTTAACCTGGCACCGAGATTTTCTCTTTCTATTCAGAAGGAGGACGTTCTTACGCAGGAGGTTTTGAACGGAGCTGAATTCTCTGTATTTACAGACAAGGATTGCACCATACCTGCCTCTCTTTGGACAAGCAAGAAATCCCATGACAACGGTGACCCTGCAAATAATACCTTCAAAGTAGAAAACGGATCTGTAAACCTTTGGGGATTCGGCGCAGGTAACACCTATTATATTAAGGAAACAAAACCTCCCGACAAAGAGGAATACAGTATGGCTTACGGTATCATCTGTCTCTCTCTCGATAAACGAGGCACCGCTTCCTATAGCGTAGAAATTGTCGGAGAAACAGGTGAGAGCGGAGAGTTCATCGAAGTTTCCAAGGGCTTTACTGTCCACGGATTCCGAATTGATGATGAAACTCAGCAGGCTTTCATCGTTGCCACAAACGCACCTGAATGGGTAACGGAAACCACCTCGGTATACGTTGAGAAAAAATGGGACGATAGAGTTGACCATACCTATGATTCAGTAACCGTTTATCTGACAGTTACCGATCCTAACGGAACTGTTCGTCGCATACGCGAAATACAGCTTAGCGAGGCAAACGATTGGTCCTATACCTGGACAAACCTGCCAAAGACCTACGAGGACGGCACTCCCGTAAAGTATGGTGTTGAGGAGGGTATTTTCCCGGGATATATGGGAAGCATTGAAAGAATTGAAGTTAGCCTCAATTCTTATAATACGAATGCAATTGCAGACTCATCCTCCGCAAAAGCAACATTCCAGACTGCGGACACCTTTGAGAACGGCGGCACTTACCTTTTGGAAACCACCTACGGCTATATTGCCGCACAAAACAATCAGCTGCAGCTTCTCACAGAAAGGGAAGCTCAAGCATCTGATTCGGCTATGTGGGTTGCAACTGTAAACAGCAACGGAACGGTAGTTCTCAAAAATAAGCTTGGACAAACCCTTTATTACGATAACTACAAGTTCTGTGCTTCCTCAAATCCTACGTCTAATAAAAACCTCAGCTATTCACAAAAAATCTTGTCCCACACCATCAATTACAGTGGTTGGTCAGATACACAGTACCCCGTTAGCGACTCAAACGTTCCAAGCAACATAAAATACAACCACGTGCTTTATTCTACAAACAACAAAAGCAATGCACTCCAGATAACATTAAAAAAGCTTGGAGCAGCTGCACCGGATCCCGAGCCCGACGTTCCCGTAACACCTCCCGACGTAACAGAGGACGTTGAAACGGCTTATCGTATCACAAACACTCCTTTGGATCACGAAACATCCGTTAAGGTAAATAAGCTTTGGGATTTCGGAATGTCCGGTGGTACTGACTATGAAAAAGCTCAGGTTACAATGAAGCTTTATGCCAACGGAAAGGATACGGGAAGAACCGTAACACTTTCCCTCAAAAACAATTGGGAAGAAATCTTCCATAGCCTCCCCTATTATGATAGCGACGGAAGCGTCATTGAATATACCGTCGTTGAAAGCTGGGATAATGAGGACTGGACTCCCATCTACGGCGAGGTTAAAAAAATAGCGGGCGGATCAATCCCCACCTATTCTGTAACCGTAACCAACAGATATAACTGGGGCAACGGATATGAGCTTCCCGCAACGGGATACTACGGCCCCACCCCATGGATACTCAGCGGACTGGCAATTATGGCAGTTGCGCTTGTATCAGGATACGTACTGAGACGCAGAAGAGAAAGGGGGGAAAGGGAGTGACCTTCTTTTCGGCCATATTCTGTGTGGCAGTATATATCCAAATAAATATGTTTTAAAAATTTTTTATAAGAAAGGAAAACACCATGAAAAAACTTTTTTCAATCCTTCTCGTTGTTATGATGCTTGCGGCACTCGCAGTTCCCGCATTCGCAGACACAACAGAAACCGGTAGCATTACCATCAACGGTATCAGCACCGACTCCAGCTCTGTTTACGAGATCTACAAGCTTCTTGATCTTGAGAGCTACAACGTAGACTCCGGCGCTTACTCCTATAAAGTAAACGCTGAATGGACAGGCTTCTTTGCAACAGAGTATGCTCTCAATCACGTCACCATCGACGAAGCAGGTTACGTAACCTGGAAGGGTGCTGAGGATGATGACACAAAGGCAGCGTTTGCAAAGGAAGCTCTCGCTTACGCTGAGGATAACGGCATTGCTCCCGTTAAGTCCTCCGCAAATGACGGTGAGTTCGTAATCACAACAGATGAAGACGGCAAGACAGCCGGTAAGTTCGAAGGCCTCGAGCTCGGTTGGTACCTCGTAGACTCCAACGTAGGTGCTCTCTGCGGTCTCACAACAACAAACCCCAATGCCTCTATCAATGCTAAGAACGGTACTCCCACCATTGACAAGCAGGTTCTCGAGGACTCCACAAACCAGTATGGAGACTCTAACACTGCAGACATCGGTCAGGAAGTATACTTCCGTGTTACAATCAACGTACACGCAGGTGCTCAGGACTACATCCTCCACGATGCTATGTCCGCAGGTCTTACATTCAAGGGTATCGAAAAGATCGAGCATATCGTTCCCTCCGCAAACGAGACTACAGAGGTTCCCACAGACTACTACTCCGTACTCACAGCCCCCGGCATCACAGAAACAACTGAGGATGACATCACAGACTGTGATTGCACAGTAGAGGATTGGAACTGCACAATCGAGGTTCACTTCACAAAGGAATTCTGCGATCACCTCGAAACAAACGATAAGATCATCGTTACTTACAAGGCAATGCTTAACCGTAACGCAATCGTAGCAAATGACGGTAACCCCAACACAGCTACTCTTGAGTACGGTGAAGATCACTTCACAACAACAGACTCCACAAAGACATACACATTCGGCATCGACATCGTAAAGACTGACTCTGCAAACAACCTTATCAAGGGTGCTGAGTTCAAGATCTACGATGCAGCTACAGGCGGCAACGAAGTTAAGGTAGTTCTCATGGACGACGGCGTAACATACCGCCGCGCAAGAGAGGATGAGCAGGGCGTTACTATCGTTGTTACAGACGGTCAGGTAAGAGTTCAGGGCTTCGATAACGGTACATACTACCTCGAAGAGACTAAGGCTCCCGACGGTTATAACAAGCTTACAGCTCGTCAGAAGTTCATCATCTCCGACGCAAACCTTGATGCTACATTTAACGACAAGATCTACTCTACAGGTTCCGGCGTACACGTAGTAAACAAGACAGGTTCCATGCTTCCCGAAACAGGTGGTCTCGGCACAACACTCTTCATCGTGATTGGCGGTATCACAGTTCTCGGCGCAGGCGTACTCCTCTTCGCTAAGAAGAGAATGTCTCAGATCGCTGAGTAATTTATAACTATTCTCGTATAGGGTATGGGTTTATCCAATACCCTATACAAAAAAATAACGTAAGGGAGAGACTTATGAAAAAGAAACATAAATGGTCTACAATAATATTGCTTCTTTTCTTTATCGTAGGCCTCTCCGTTATGTTATACCCCGCTATCAGCTCATACTGGAACTCAAAAACTCAGTCAGAAGCTATCGTAGACTACGAAAAAATGCTCCAGAGCATCCCAAAAGAGGATTATACAAAGATCTTTGAGGATGCTGATGAATATAACAAAAAGCTCTATTCGCTGAACTTCCCTCTTATCGAGCACGAGGAAATCGAGGGATACTTTGACCTTCTCGATATAAGCGGCACAGGTATGATGGGATATATCTCAATAGACGTTATCGGCGTTGAGCTTCCCATTTACCACGGCACTGAGGAAAACGTTCTTTCAATTGCAGCAGGACACGTTATGGGAACCAGCCTTCCCGTTGGAGGAAACAATACTCATGCTGTTCTTTCCGCCCACAGAGGACTTCCCACAGCAACCCTTTTCACAAACCTTGACCATATGGAAATCGGAGATACCTTTGAGATAAACGTTCTCGACAGAACCTTTACCTACGAGGTTGATAAGATAGTCACGGTTGACCCCTCAAACACATCAGAGCTTATTATAGAGGAGGGCAAGGAATACTGCACTCTTCTCACCTGTACCCCCTACGGAATCAACACTCACAGACTCCTTGTAAGAGGAACAAAGACTGATTCCGTGCAGCAGCGAAACGTTATTGTAACGTCAGATGCTCATCAGATAGAGCCTCTTATCGTTACCCCAATCGTGGCGCTCCCCATTCTTTTCACGCTTATGATGATAGTACTGTTCAAGCCCGTTAAAAAAGACGATTTAGGAGATGATATAGAATGAAAAAGTTAATATCTGCCCTTCTCGCTTTTATCCTTATTTTTGCTTTGTCCGTTGCGACGCTTGGTGCAAACCCGATAGACACAGAAAAGGAATCCTCCCTCACCCTTACTTATAAATATAATGATAAGTTTTTCGAGGGTCTTGAGATCAAAACCTTCAGAATCGCAGATGCTTTTGAGGACGGCACCTTCGAGCTTTGCGCTCCCTTTGATTCCATGCCCGTTTCTATCCACGGAATTACAACTCAGTCAGAGTGGGCAGTCGTGACCTCAACTCTTGCATCCTATGCAAAAGCAGATAAGCTTGAGCCTGCTGCCAAAGCATTAACTGATGCTGAGGGCACGGTTAAATTTGAAAACCTCACCCCCGGAATGTATCTAACCCTTGCTGTTAAATACGAAACAGAGGAAGAAATAACAAAATTTGAAAGCTTCATAACCGTTATCCCCTCCTCTGACAGCGAAGGCAATCATAACTATGACGTAACTGCCTACCCTAAGTGCGAATCCTTCAAGCCTACCGTTGACGAAATCACTTATAAGATAGTAAAGCAGTGGGCAGATACGGGATATACTGATAAGCGCCCCGCAGAAATTGAGATCGACATTCTTCGCGACGGTGAGATTTATGCAACAGAAAAGCTGACGTCCGAAGGCAACTGGTCCTACAGCTGGACATGCCCCAATGACGGCGCAGAATGGCAGGCAGTTGAGAGAAACGTTCCCGAAAAATATACCGTTACAGTTACATCCAAGGCAAAAACAATTGTTATCACAAACACATATGCAGACCCCGATTCCTCTGCTCCCCAGACAGGCGATACCCTTGTCCTCTGGCCCTATATCCTTATAATGAGCTTTGCAGGCATACTTACCGTGGCTGTTGCAATCTGGAGAAAGAGAACCGAAGAAGGTAAATAATGGCTAAAAAAACAAATAAAAAGCTGACCTCAGTGCTTATGGCTATCGGTGCTACATTAATCGTACTCTCGGTTGCTCTTTATGCTTTTTCCCAGCTTTCCCTGAAAAAATCAAAGGAAAATGCTTTGAAAATAACGGAAGAGCTCTTAGCACTAATGCCCGAGGTATGGGACTCAGTCCCCGAAGAAAGACAAAACACAGCAATGGCTTCCCTTGAGATTTCCAAAGAAAGCTTTATCGGAATCATTGAAGCACCGGCATATGGCACCGCCCTCCCCGTCTGCGCTGAATGGGATTCATCGCAGGTATCAAAATACCCTTGCAGATATACGGGCAGCATTTATTCCGATATGCTTATCATCGGCGGCAGCGATAACGAGGGTCAGCTTGATTTTATAGACGAGATATCAAACTATGACGAGGTGACCTTTACCGACGTTTCGGGTATGAGATACACCTACACCGTCACCGATATCAGAAAAACAAAAGACGTTACCACAGAAAATCTCACGTCCAAGGATGCAGACCTTGTGCTTTTCGCAAGAAACACCTACTCTCTCGACTATACCGTAATCAGATGCAAGCTGGATAAATAAAAGGCGGGATTTCTCGCCTTTTTCAATTATAAAAAGGAAAAACCATGCACAGAAACGATATTTTAAATACTATACATACGGAATTTGATATATGCGCAAAGAACTTTTGCGAAAAAACAAAGGGCGAGTCTTGCAAGATATCTTCCGATTATAACGGTGAGGAGATTCCTAAAAATCTTGCTTTCCGCTTTGCTCAGATTTTCTACGACTCTATGGTCATCGAATTCAGATATACTGCCCACGGTACAATGGGAATCGTGAACAGTATCCTTGAATGTATGATATATACCGATAAAACTGACGATGCCGTTGCAATTCCCTTGCAGTTTGTATGCGAATACCTAAAGAAAACTCCCGCAATTCCCCTTTCCATCCCCCTTATTTCCAACAGGGAATGTATGAGAGAGGCCTTCGCTTGTCTTGAAAAGGCGATCGATCTTATATTTGATGATATTGCAGAAATCTCCCTCAATACGTACAGAAGTGAAAATCTTGCCGATTTCTTCGGTGATGAGCTTTATCGCATTTACAACATAGAAAGACCTGAGGATATTTTCGTAACAAATTCCGATTACATATTCCTTACCCTGCATTTCGTCTCCGATTTTTATTTGAATTTTTTCAGAGATGACAAAAAGAACGCACAAAAGAGCCTTGAAAAATTCAAGCATAAATCAAACTACGATAATTCAGTTCTTTCCATATGGAAAAATGATTTTTCATTCTCCTCGGTTAATATCCCCGCTCTCCGCAAAAGTGCAAATACTTACAACAAAAGCGGAGTTGCGAAAAACAATTCCAAAGAATTTTTCGCAATGCTGTTTACGTGGCTGATTACAACACCCTTAATTTCAGTTATCTACGGTTTGATGTTTTTCCTTCTTGTAAATCTCGAAGGACGCGACTCCGTATATCTCATGGGAGCGATGTACAACCTTCCCTACTGCTTCCTTGCTGCTTTTATTACCTCCATTACGTCAAGCTACTTTTTGAGAAGGAAAGCCATGAAGCTCTTCTTTAGAAAGGAATTTGAACGCTATTGCGAAATGGACAGCATTGCTAACGGAGGCGGTGCTGATAAATTCATGGGAGTATTACTGTGGATCACTATTTTCGCAAGCCTTATAGCCTGCATTCTTTTCCCTAAGTGGAATCTCAATTTCAAGGAAGACGGATTTGTTGATAACAGCGAATTCTGGGATCTCAAGGGCGAATATCACGAATATTCCGATATTAAAAGAATCTACTATATCGGTGAAAGAACAAATGAATTCGGTGATAAGCTCCCCTATCCCTCCTACGTTCTTGAGCTTCGTGACGGCACGGAGATAGATTTCCATGAATTTGACGTTATAGAAGAATATGAGGATGTATTACTTGAACATCTGCGCTCCAAGGGCGTAAAAATAGAAGGACCCAAGAAATAAAAACAGCTGTTGCAGTAAACTGCAACAGCTGTTTTTTATATTCCCGCATTATTACAAATGCAGTTATTCTCTGCATTTTCGCCAAGATCCAGAAGTGCTGATTTCAAGGCTCCTCCGCTGAAGGTGTTTCCCGAAATTGCACAGGAAACAAGCTTTTTATAAACGATACAATAATCGGGGCTTTCTCCGCCGTCTCCGAAATCATCGTTACCTGTAATAAAGGTATTTCCCGTGATTGCAAGGTTTCTGCAATTATCAAAATACAGATGGCTGCTTTCGTATCCTATGGGCTCATCGAGGACCGCTCTTCTTCCGCTTCTGTTGAAAATATTACCTGTCATCGTAATATCGTTACATTCAACGCCCTTGCCGTCAAGTCTGACAGAGGGGCCGTATGCACGGTCAAAATAATTGCCCGTGATATTGAGAAGCCTTGAATTTACAAGGTTGATGCCGCCCTTTCTGTTCCATTCGATTCTGTTTGCAGTGATCGTTACTGCGGCACAGACCTCGTCGGCATAAATTCCCGCTCCGTGGTTTGTATGCATGATGCAGTCGGATATCCAGCCGTCCCAGCCTCGGACGTATACCGCATTTCCCTTGTTTGCAACCATCATACAGTTTTTAACGGTGAATCCCCATATGCGCTCAAGATGTACCGCATCTCCGCTGAAGTTCTTGATATGGCAGCTTTCAACGGTAATACTGTCCTCTCTGAAGCCAATCTGGCATTTTTCGGGAAGGCAGTTATCCTCACGCACAGGGTCATCGCAGAGGCGGCTTTCCTGGCTTTCCCACCTTACGTAGATTCCGTGAGCTTTCTCTCCCACACAGTGATTGCCGAGAAGCTGAATATTACTTATGCGACCGCCAAAGGCGCCCGACATATCTATAAGGCAATGGCATTCCCCATCACGAAGCTTGATAACCGAGCCACCTGTTTCTCTGTATCCCCAGCCGCTGTAGCCTGAAAGGCAAACGCTGGGTCTCATATAAAGAGTATTACAAAGATACATTCCGGGGGGCACAATAACTGCGCCCTTCACCTCTCCTGCCTTATCTATAGCCTGCTGAAATGCAGCCGTAGAGTCGGTCACGCCGTCTCCCAAAGCACCAAATTCCGTTACGTCAAATACGTTTATCATTTTTATTTACCGTCCGCTACTTTATCTCTGTTTCTTTTGCGTATGCCTTGTATAATTTGAGCTATAAGCACTGAAACCGAAAAAGCACTTATTGCTCCCGTAAAATCGATCAAAACATCAATAACAGAGCTTGCCCTGTCTGAAAAGCTTTGAATGAATTCATCCGTTACTGCTATAGCCAATACGTAAAACATACCGTATCCAAATATGTATTTCAGGCTGACCGTTTCTTTCGAGCTTAATGATAATACTCCGAAAACCACCAGACCAAGCACAAAAAACTCAAAAAAATGTGCCCCTTTTCTGACCAGGTAATTGGCATCTACAACGCCCTTACCGAATATCTTATCTAAAAACGGCTCTATCACCTTCTCAATAACCTCGCTTGCCCTGCGGGAGTCCTCCCTGCTTTGTAAGGAGTTATAAAATATAAATCCGGTTATAAGCAAAACAAGCACCAAAAGCAATGCCAGATTTTTTCGACTCATTGGATATCACCTCGAACGTCTATGGATTTAAAACGCTGAAAAACTTATGTTAATAAAGTATTAAAAACATTACCGTATATGATAATTATACCAGCTAATTTACTAATTACAATAGGAAAGAAAAAGGTTTCTGAAGCAGAAACGTTAAAGTGTAAAAATTCTTGTTTAATTCTCAAATAAAACGTATTTGACTTGATTTTTTCAAAAATTACGCAGATATTTATTCGTTTTATTAATCAAATATAATTTGTCATTTTCAACAATCATCACCCGTGTTTTGCATCTCTTTTTCGTGCTCTTTTTATTCAATAAACATAAAATTATACTTGAAAAAACATATGTATAATGATATAATATATTTAATTATATTGGGGTATTTTGAGATTTTGTATTTATGCTGATTTTAATTGCCTCAGTATAACGCACAAACTGATATCATGATTGTAAAAACTAACAGGAGATTGGTAGTTAAATGGAAAATAAAGAAAACAAAGGCAAGGTCGGTGGAATTGGTAACAACGCCAATAACGCCAATGAATATTATTCTATAGATCTTCTTCACATAGCAAAAACCCTTTGGCACAAGGCTTGGCTGATTATTATTTCAGGTCTTCTCTGTGCTGCTATCGGTTTTTCTATCTC
>JAZRRC010000012.1:0-2230 GCA_045650355.1 Candidatus Avispirillum sp.
TTTATTATGGGCAGGGCGGACAAGATGAAGGCGCCTCTTCTCAGATATTGCAAAAAGCGCCTCCTTTGCGACAGAGTGCCCTATGCAGTTGAGGCTTATCCCGAGGGCGGAAAGCGCCACCTTTCGGGAGAGAGCGCTCTCTTTGCGAGAATTCTTTCCGAGGGCGTTTTCGGAATCGTTCCCGAAAGCCTGACCTCCTTCTCCTTTGACCCGAATATAGGTGAGGATTTCGGAGATATCTCCCTTTCAAAAATACATATCTGCAATGCTATTTACGATATATCCCTCAAGGGCAAAAGCTGGCAGGTTTACAAAAACGGTCAGCTCATTCTTTCCGGCATCTCCGACGGAAGCCGAGTTGTTGTTGGCTGATCACATAACAAAAGAGGCATTATGGCAACTATTGAAGAAGCACTTGCAAGGCTTTCAAGCTCCTCCTTTCGTGCAAAATTTCATCTGACGCAAAAGGATCGGGATTATATCGCAAAAAAAGGACTTGATACTATACGTTCCCATGCCGCAGAGTTTGTAAGGACTAGGCTTTCACCTGCCACCATTCCCAATGACGGCAAGCAGACTCCCATGCGGGGGCATCCCGTATTTGTTGCCCAGCATGCCTGCGCCTGCTGCTGCAGGGGATGCCTTAACAAATGGTACAAGGTCAGAAAGGACAACGATCTGACCGAAGCTCAACAGGAGAAGATCGTTAATCTCCTTATGGCATGGATAGAAAAAGAGCTATATAAAGAGGATAAATATTATGAAAAAACTTAAAGTCATTCTTATCGGCGGCGGCGACCGAGGCATGAGATATACAAATCTTATGAAGGAGATGCCCGAAAGGTATCAGGTTATTGCTGTTGCCGAGCCTATAGAAAACCGCAGAAAATTCGTTCAGGAAAAGCATTCCCTCCCCGATGATATGTGCTTTACAGACTGGAAGCCCCTTCTCGAAATGGGAAAGATCGCAGACCTTTGCGTTATTGCCACCATGGACCGAGACCATTTCGCTCCCGCTATGAGGGCAATAGAAGAGGGATACGATATCCTTCTTGAAAAGCCCATCGCTCCCACTCAGGAGGAATGCACAGCCCTCACAAGGGCAGCAGGCGAGAAGGGAACAAAGGTGGTTATCTGCACAGTTCTCAGATACAGCGGAGTTTTCAACTGCCTTAAAAGGATAATAGACGATGGCAAGATCGGTAAGGTCATGTCCATAAACCACGAGGAATGCGTCGGTATCGTTCATCAGAGCCACAGCTTTGTCCGTGGAAACTGGGGCAACGTGGAGCGAAGCTCCAATATGCTCCTGCAGAAGTCCTGCCACGATATAGACATTATTCAGTGGCTTCTCGGCAAGAAATGTAAGAAGGTGCAGTCCTTCGGCTCCCTTTCCTATTTCACAAGAGAAAACGCCCCCGAGGGCTCTCCCGAGCGATGCATGGACGGATGCCCCGCAGCGGACACCTGCCCCTTCAACGCTGTGAAGCTTTATTATGACGATAAGGAAAACGGATGGTTCAGAGGAGCGGCAACGAAGCACGTTTATCATACTGACGAGCTTGTTGAAAAGGCACTTCGCGAGACCCTTTACGGAAAATGCGTTTTCAAATGCGATAACGACGTTGTTGACCACCAGACGGTTAATATGGTCTTTGAGGGCGACGTTACAGTAACCTTTACGATGAACGCATTCAACGCAGGCGGCAGATTCATGCACATCATGGGAACAAAGGGCGAGATTCGTGCGGCTCTTGATTCTCAGTCGCCCATCAAGGTATATAATTATGCTACCAAAAGCGACGAATACTTTGATATTTCAGGCACAGACGGCGTGACAGGCGGTCACGGCGGCGGCGACGAGGGCATCGTTTACACTCTTTACGAGTACCTGAGCGGAAATTACAACAAAAATTCAATACCTACAATTGAAGAGTCCTATTATAACCACTCCATCGTGTTTGCGGCTGAAAAGTCCCGCATGGAAAACGTGGTAGTTGATTTTGAAGAATACTTTGATTCATTGAAATAATAAAAAGGTCTGTTGCAAACTAAAATTTGATATGTAAAAGAGGCGACCCAAACAAGACCTTCCCCCACAGATTGGGGGAAGGTGGCTCCTTAAAATAAAGTTTAGCTATTGCATATGTTATTTCCGGCTCCATACCGGCAATACAGATTATTCTTTATGGGGGAGACGGATGAGGGTTGCTACCTGGGTAAGAACTGT
>JAZRRC010000013.1:0-27653 GCA_045650355.1 Candidatus Avispirillum sp.
GGTATGGCTGTCAGCGATACACTTCTCAAGACAGGTGTTGATATCAGAGGCAAGCTCTTCTCCGACGTTACAAGCGTATTCGGCGGCAACCTCAAGAGTATCGTTGCAGGTGGCGCTCCCCTCGATCCTCAGATCGTTAAGGACTTCTACTCCTTCGGTATTACAGTTCTTCAGGGCTACGGTATCACAGAGTGCTCTCCTCTCGTTTCCGTTAACCGCCCCGGTAAGGTAGTGTTCAATTCCGTTGGTCAGCCTGTTGAAAGCGTTGAAGTTAAGATCGACAAGCTTCCCGACAGCGTTGGCGACGAGGGTGAGATCCTCGTTAAGGGCGGAAACGTTATGATGGGCTACTACAATAACGAGGAAGCTACTGCTGAGGTTATCACAGAGGACGGATGGTTCCGCACAGGAGACATCGGTACTGTTGATAAGAAGGGCTACATCTACATCACAGGCAGACTCAAGAACGTTATTATCGCTTCCAACGGTAAGAACATTTATCCCGAGGAGCTTGAGGATTATCTCTACAGAATCCCCTCTATCAAGGAATGTGTTGTTATCGGCAGAGATACAGAGGACGGCGTTTGCATTACTGCTGTTATCGTTCCCGATTACGAGGTTCTTGGCGAAGGCACAACTGATACTGCTGTAAGCTTCATTCTTAAGGAAGCAATTGCGCAGATCAACCGCACACTTCCCTCTTATAAGCACATCGCTCACTTTGAAATCAGAAAAGAACCCTTTGAGAGAACGCTCTCCAAGAAGATCAAGCGTTTTCTTGTTAAATAATTAATAAATTTAAGGAGACCGGACCAATGTTTGATAAAGTAAAAGACCTTCTCGTAAACGAACTTGATATTGATGAAGCAGATATCGCTCTTGACACTCAGCTTGTAAACGATCTCGGAATCAACTCTCTCGAGCTTGCTGACCTCGTTCTTCTTTGCGAGGATACATTCGGCGTTTCTATCAGCGACGACGATATTCATAAGTTTGTTACAGTTGGCGACGTTGTTGCTTACCTCGAAGCAAACAAGTAATAAAAAGAGAAAAGGCTGCTGTGGCAGCCTTTTTCCTTATGAAAGGAACAAAAATGGAAATTCAGAAGATCAATATAAGAGGCGTAAATTTCGCAAACGTTACTATGGCTGAGGCTGCTCAGTATATTGAGGAAAAGCTTCTTGCAGGAGAAACTACAGCGATCTATACTCCCAATCCCGAAATCGTGCAGAGATGCATTGAGGACGAATCTTTTTACGAGGTAATCAACTCCGCTGAGCTTATCGTTCCCGACGGAATCGGCGTTGTTAAGGCATCCCGAATCCTCGGCACTCCTCTTAAGGAGAAGGTAGCAGGTATCGAGGTTGGCGAAAAGGTTCTTGATATTGCTGCTCGATGCGGTAAAGGTGTTTTCCTTTTCGGCGGTAAGGACAAAACAAGAACAGAAAGCGGCGTTTCCATTGCTGATCAGTGCATCCCCGTTTTCGAGGAAAAGTATAAGGGCATTAAAATTGTAGGTACCCGTGACGGCTACTGCAAAAAGGAAGGCGAGGAAAACGATGAGACTATCCGTCTTATCAACGAATCCGGTGCTGAGATCCTTTTCGTTTGCCTCGGTGCTCCAGCTCAGGAAAACTGGATCTATAATAACCGCTCAAAGCTTCCTGGCGTTAAGGTATATCTCGGCCTTGGCGGAAGCCTTGACGTTTACTCCGGAAATCTCAAGCGTGCCCCCAAGATATTTATAAAGCTTGGTCTTGAATGGTTTTACAGACTTCTCTGCGAGCCTAAGAGAATCGGCAGAATGATGAAGCTCCCCAAGTTCTACTTCGGTACGTGGCTTTACAAGCTTAAGAAAAAATGATCTATATTGCCATCGGCAAATGCGAAAATAATATAGAATCGCAGCACAAGGCGGGACGATTCTTATTAAGCTCCATTCTCAATTCTCTGGGATATGATAATGCAGAGATAAAAAAAGCAGAGACGGGCAGACCCTACGTTGATATAATCGATACGGATATTTCTATATCTCATTCGGGAGCGGTTGCTATTGCTGCAGTTATTTCTCCTCTCGAAATCGAGACGAATGAAATCATTGCCTTGCCTTATAACGGAAAGCATATAGGCATTGATATAGAAGAAATAAAGCCCGGCAGTATTGAGAAAAAGCAAAGAATAGCTGAAAGATTCTTGAAATCAACCATTACAACAGAAAGGGAGTTTTACCGCCTGTGGACTCAAAATGAGGCATACGGTAAAATGACAGGCGAGGGAGTTCTTTGCAAAAAGGATGACTCTTTCCTTTTAATTACCTTTACGGTTGAGCTTTGCGAAAAAGAATACAGCCTTAGTATTTCAATAAAATGAAAAAGCTTGCGGATACAAATCCGCAAGCTTTTTTATATATTATTTTCGGCAGTCATTTCATAAATTATGCTGTTGCCTTTTTTGCCGATATCAACAAGAATTTCTGTAATTGTCAAAAACTTAATTGCTCTCCACAGACGGATCCTTGAAAGGCCAAGAGCCTTTCCTATTTCCTTTGCAGTGAGCTTATCTCCTGCTTTGAACGGGAGAATTCTGCGTATATCATCGCTGTCCCGAAGCTCTTTTATCTCAATAAGCTCCTCGGGAACAGTATCAAGCTTTGTTGCCCTTTTCTTTTTATCTGCTCCGTAGCCATCCTTAACCTTATATTGACTGGCCATCATAATAAACATATGTATGGAAAGACCGGGCGCTCCAAAATGATCTGCTATTGCCAAGAGCTCTGAAAGTATGGCAAATTTCTTTTTGGGATAAGTAGTATATCTGCCGCACTCAATATCTCCGCTTTCGGGGTCTGTCCACATTATACGCTTTTTTTCGCAGACGGGATATACAACGGTTACCTTATGTACGGGTAAAAAAACCGCCAACTTATCGTGCAAAGCGCGAAAGCCGACGGTTTGAATTTCCGTTATTCCCTTTTCATTCAAAATATCTGCAATATAGCCTTGAAACGGCACCTCATGAAAGCCTATATCAGGCTCATAGAAAAGCTTTAAGAGAAGATGCTGTGATCTTTCCTTATAGGTTCCTATGTTATATCTGAGATGAGGATTATCAAGACTTTCCTTTGCTCGGGCAAAACGGTCCTTGTCGTTCATATCAATACTTGGACTTGAGCCACTCGAGAAGCTCGTCAATATCAGACTCAGAAAGGTTCTTGTCCTTAAAGAGTGTATCCATAAGATGAACGAAGGAGCCACCGTGATACTGATCTACGAAATCAGCTGTTATTGTCTGCATATACTTGGATTCCTCTGCAACAGGCATATAGAATCTCTCTTTTCCCTGCTTTGTGGAGGAAATATAACCTCTTTCCTCAAGTCTGACAAGGAAAGAAATAAGGGTGGGAGCCTTCCAACCTCTTTCGCGGCCAACCGCATCCATAAGATAAGCTGTATTCACGGGAGGAGTTCCCGCCCAAATAGCTGCCATTACGACAAACTCGGCATCGGGAAGCTTCTTAGAATAATTGATCTCTACCGGAACAGCAGCGTTCTGTTTAACTTTCGGCATTTGAATATCTCCTATATCTGAGCTGCTATTTTGCAAATGCATTACTTTATTTTTAAGCACATCCGTGCTTTATCGCCTGTTACATTATACAGTTGTCTAACTGTTTTGTCAACCGTAAAATACACTTAATTTTTAAATTCTTTCATTTTATGACCATTTTATAAATAATATACTGCAATTTTGTTATAATTAACAATTTAATTCGATCTTTATGTTGACACTGAAAATATGCTCTAATATAATTGATTCAAAGGGAGGTGAGTATTATGAAAAAGCATCCGGGCGAAGCGAAAAATGATAATCTTTTTAAAGTCTTTTGTGCTTCCCTTGACAGAAGAACGACCTCAAGAACTGCTATCTGTGAGGATACAGGTCTTTCATTTGTTACTGTTGACAAAGCCGTTAATACACTCGTTGATGCAGATATTCTCAAGCAGTCTCTCTCATCAAAAAGCGCTGCAGTTCAAAGAAGATCAAGAATGCTCAGCGTTAAATCCTCCTACTGGATCGCAGTTTATGCCATATTCCCGAAAAATTACCGTTTCTATATTTGCGATCTTTCCCTTCGCTGTATCAAGGAATACGTATATACTCCCGAGGATACTATATTTATCGACGATACGTTAAACGACTTTTTAAGGCGTACTTCTAAGTTTGCTCAAAGAAACGTTAACGTTGAAAAATGCTGCGCCTCAGGAATACTTGTTATGGGTGATTACAACGAGGAAGATGACACAGTTTACTCATCTCCGATAAACCATATTCGGGCTATAAGAGTTAAAAAATTCTTCTCCCGAGCTTGCTTTAACACAGAGCCTCAGGTTATGTCCGTTTATTCTGCATTTGCAAATGAGGTCAGCCGCTGCAGTGAACAAAACCGTTCTACCTATTCACTGTTTCTCAGCAGATACGGTATTCATGCATCCTACATAACCCCTACGTTCGTTTCTGAAATCAAAGACCTCAGCAGATTAAAGGCCTCGAATAATAAGACCTTTGAACGGCTTGTCAGAGTACCTCCTGACCCCGATGACCTTTTCTATGACCTGTGCCATCTGCTCTATAGTCTTGCAAATTCCATTCCCATTGACAGCATCACCGTCTGCGATTCCCTGTATAACAACAAGGAAGCCGTGTGCAGTGTTATGAATAACATAATGAACAGCAAATATAAGGATGAGAATATTCCCGAAATCCTTCCCGTTGACCTTATGGAATATGCTGTTAAATATATTTCCCGGGAAATCCGCGAACGCTGGTTTTGGGAGAAAATCCTTACAGATAAGGCATAAATTTACTGTAACCCTTGACAAAACTTCGCTTTTTGATATAATTATTCTGTCATACTTTTTTTGAAAGGATATTTTTATTATATGGACAGTAACAGTATAACGATGCTGTTAGTCATGCTTCTTTTGACTGCGATGTCTGGCTTTTTCTCCGCTACGGAAACTGCCTTCACATCCTTCAACAGAATTAAAATGAAAAGCCTTGCATCTGCAGGCGATAAAAGAGCAATCAGAGTATTAAAGCTTGACGAAAGCTATGATAAACTGATTACAACTATTCTTATTGGCAACAATATTGTCAACATTTCACTCTCAACAATAAGCACTCTGTTCTTTCTTGATGCATTAAAGAACATTATTGAAAATGAGGATATCATTGCAACTGTTTCTACTGCTATAATCACAGTAGTTGTACTTATTTTCGGTGAGATCTCTCCCAAAACTCTTGCAAAGGACCATGCAGACGGATATGCCCTTACAACAAGCGGTCTTATCTCCTGTATCGTTACTCTCTTCTATCCCATTTCCTCACTTTTCTCCCTCTGGAAGGCACTTCTCTGCAAGATCTTCAAGCCTAAGGAAACGGAGGCTCCCAACGGAGACGACCTTATGACTATGCTTGACGAGGCTGAGCAGGAGGGCGGTCTTGATGAGGACGAAAGCGAGCTTATCCGAAGCGCTATTGAGTTTGGCGATCTTACTGTAGGCTCTATCATCACTCCCCGAATCGATATCGTTACAATTAAGGAAGGCACGGACGCCAGAGAGATCATGGATCTTTTCTTTGACTCCGGCTTCTCAAGACTTCCCATCGTTGGCGAGACTATTGACGATATCAAGGGCGTTCTTCACGAAAAGGATTTCTTCCACGCCTACAACAACGGCGCCGTTGATTTCACTCCCTTCTATCAGAAGCCTCTCTACATCTCAAAGCACCATAAGATAGACGATCTTCTCCGCGATCTCCAGAAGGAAAAATGCCATATGGCATTCGTTATTGACGAATTCGGCGGTCTTATGGGTATCGTTACCATGGAGGACATTATCGAGGAGCTTATCGGTGACGTATGGGACGAGCATGACGAGGTTGAGACACTTCTTCACAAAAACGATGACGGCACTCTCACAGTTGACTGCTCTGCCGATCTTGACGATCTTCTCGATTACTTTGAGCTTGAGTTCGACGATGACGAAAACGAAAAGCCTCAGACCGTTAACGGCTGGGTTCAGATGGTTCTTGAGGGACTTCCCGACGTTGGCGATTCCTTTGCTTATGATACCCTTTCCGTTGATATCACAAAATGTGATGAAAAGATGGTTAAGGAGATCATCGTAAAGCAGGTCGACAAGAAGACCGATAACGACGAAAAAAATGATTAACAGAAAACCCGCAAAAGCGGGTTTTCTTTATAACGTGAGGTAATTTATGACTAAATACCCTATGAAGCTTGTTCCCTATCTCAGACCTATGATCTGGGGCGGAAGCACCATTAAAGAGAAATACAATAAGGAAACCGACAGCGACTCTATCGGTGAATCCTGGGAGCTTACCTGCAGAGATGAAGCACAGTCTGTTATTGCAAACGGAGAATATGCAGGACAAAAGCTTTGCGACGTTCTTTCCTGCGGATACGACTTCCCTCTTCTTATAAAGTTCATTGATGCTAATGACCGACTTTCCGTTCAGGTCCATCCCGATGATGATATTACAGACGAAAACGGCACTCCTCTCGGAAAGACTGAAATGTGGTATATCATCGACTGCGACAAGGACTCTCATATCATTTACGGGCTTGAAGACGGACTCACACTCGAGGATTACGAAAAGAACGTTCGCAATGGCGAGTTTTCTGTCGGAATGAAAAAGGTATACGTTAAGCCCGGTGACTGCTATTTTATCCCCGCAGGTCAGGTACACGCCATAGGAAAAGGAATCCTTCTTGCAGAAATTCAGCAGAATTCCGATACCACCTACAGACTCTACGACTACGGCCGTCTTGATAAGGAAGGAAATCCCCGAGAGCTGCACGTGGATAAGGCTCTCAGCGTTATCAGAGCCTACACCGACAGCGATATTGAGGCTATCCGATACTCTGAGGGTACACAGGAAAACTGCCTTGCAAACTGCTCTAAATTCAAATGCGACAAGTTTATCCTTGAGGGAAATTCCGTTACATTGAAAGCTGACAGCGTATTCAAATCCTTCGTATTCATCGAGGGAGAGGGATATATCTCATATAACGGAGAGCGCTTCCCCGCTGTGGGCGGCGATACCTACTATATCCCCGAGGGACTCACAGTAGAAGTATCCGGCAATCTCACCTTCCTCAGCGCAAATCCTAAATAAAGAAAAAAGCAGAAGAATGCAAAATCATTCTCCTGCTTTTCTTTTTTTTAGTTTTTGAGAGTTCAGAGATCTTTTTTCAAAAAGATCTTTGCAACTTAATTCTTAAACTCAAAAACAGTTGTGTGGGTATAGAGGTCTCCGGGGAGGAGTGTTGTGTCTGTGAATGAGGGGTTGTTTACTGCATCGGGCATCTTCTGTGTTTCGAAGCATACTGCGCAGCGGCACTTCTGCTGAACGCCGCCCTTGAATGCAGGGTCCTCGGGATTCATCATATTGGATGTATAAACTCCAACGCAGGGCTGATCTGTATATACTGTCATTTCAAGTCCTGTTACGGGAGCCTTGAGGGTGCATCTCTTCTTGAGAGTACCGTCAAAGTTATTGAAGATGAAGTTGTTATCGTAGCCGCCGTTCTGCTTTTCCATATCGGGATCGGAATCGAAATCACGGCCGATTGCCTTAGGTGTTGTGAAATCGTAGGGTGTTCCCTTTACAGAGATAATATTGCCTGTGGGGATAATATCGAAATCCTGCTCGTTCATATTATCTGCATCGATCCACATAACCTGATCTGCAATGGAACCTGTCTCATAGCCCTCAAGGTTGAAGTATGCGTGGTTTGTGAGGTTAAAGATAGTTTTCTTATCTGTATATGCCTCGTAGTTTACTGCCAGAGCGCCTTCCTTCTTGAGTGTATAGGTTACTGTTACAACAACAGTACCGGGGTAATTCTCCTCAAGGTCGGGGCTTACGTAGGTAAGAACGAGCATAGGCTCATCACCGTCAATAGCCTTTGCGCCCCATACGCGCTTATTATAACCTATCTTGCCGCCATGAGCTGTGAATGTTCCGCAATTGGGATAGAGATCGTATTCCTTGCCATCAAGGGTAAACTTAGAGTTGCTGATACGGTTTGTTACTCTGCCGATTATAGCGCCCTGATAGCCGCCTGAAGTGAGGTATCCTTCAATGGAATCAAAGCCGCAGACTACGTCGTGCTTCTCTCCGTTCTTATCCTCAACAAAGAGGCTGATGATAGTGCCGCCGAAGTTTGTGATCTTTGCGGAAACGATGGAATCGTTTTCAAGTGTATATGCGTACACCTCGCTGCCGCAAGGTGACATGCCGAATGATTCTTTGATGATCATTATTTATCCTCCTATATTCAAAAACGGGCGAAGATTCGCCCGTTTTCTTATAATTATGCTTCGGGGAATCCGTCAGGATTCTGATCCTGCCATCTTGCGAGGTCAGTGCACATCTCTTCGATGCCACGCTCTGCCTTCCAGCCGAGGACTGTGAGAGCCTTCTCGGGGTTGGCATAGCACTCGCCGATATCGCCGGGACGGCGGGGTCCGATCTTGTAGTTAACAGTCTTTCCGCTTGCCTTTTCGTATGCCTTGATTACCTCAAGAACGGAGTAGCCGTTACCTGTACCAACGTTGAAGTAGTCGATACCCTGATTCTTGCCTGTCCACTCAAGAGCCTTGAGGTGAGCAAGTGCAAGGCCAACTACGTGGATGTAGTCACGTACACCTGTTCCGTCGGGTGTATCGTAGTCATCGCCGTGTACGCTGAGGCACTCGAGCTTACCTGCGGCAACCTTGGAAACGTAAGGAAGGAGGTTATTGGGAATACCCTGGGGGTCTTCACCGATAAGTCCGGACTTATGCGCTCCGATGGGGTTGAAGTAACGAAGGATAGCAACAGACATCCAGGGCTCTGCAACGCAAAGGTCGGAGAGGATTCTCTCGATCATGAGCTTTGTTTCGCCGTAGGGGTTTGTTGTGGAAAGGGGGAAATCCTCTGTGATCGGAACGGACTTGGGAAGACCGTATACAGTAGCTGAAGAAGAGAATACGATCTTACCTACCTTATACTTCTTCATAAGCTGGCAGAGGTTGAGAGTGCTGAGAAGGTTATTCTTGTAGTACTCTACGGGAATAGTTACAGACTCGCCTACTGCCTTGAGGCCTGCAAAGTGGATAACAGACTCGATCTCGTTCTCCTGGAAAATCTTCTCAGAAGCCTCCATATCACAAAGGTCAGCCTTATAGAACTTGGGGCGGATACCTGTGATCTGCTCGATTCTGTCAAGAACTGTGATCTTAGAGTTGGAAAGGTTATCTACGATAACAACTTCCTTGCCGATGCCGATAAGCTCAACAACGGTATGGGAACCGATAAAGCCGGTTCCGCCTGTAATAAGAATAGCCATTTTTAACTACCTCTCAGAATTACTTCCAGAGACCGTTGGGGTATACACCGGTCTGGATATACTCATTGATCTTTGCAACTACGCCGGGCTTATCCTCGGAGTATGTTACGCCGTGCCACATAGCTGTTGTGGGGATAACCTGAACTGTGCAGTAGCCGTCCTTCTTGAGCTGACCAACAACGTTGGGAAGGAAGCACTCGGACTTGAGAGGCTCACGGTCGGGATCATCAAGGAACTTCTTGAATTCTGCCTTTGCACCCTCGAAGATGGATGCTGTGAAGCACCAGAAGTTCATGGAAACTACAGTTTCGGGAGGAACAGTTACAAGAGCACCGTTCTCATCCTCAAACTGACCGCCCTCTGCTACCTTATAGATCTTTGTTCTCTCAACGATATCCTTGAGATAGCCGTCTTCAGTTACGCAAACACCTCTTGCTACGCTACCGCTGTCGGAAAGTGTGTTACCGAGGTGGTAACCGATCATTGCATACATATTCTCTTCTGCCTTTTCAGCCTTGCGGATGAACTCTGCAGCCTTCATATAGCCGTCTCTGCCGTAGAAGTCGTCAGCATTGATAACAGCGAAGCTGTCGCCTGCGATAACGTCCTCTGCGCAAAGGATAGCCTGTGTTGTACCCCAGGGCTTAACTCTCTCTGCGGGAAGCTTATCTGCGGGAACAAGGTAATCCATTGTCTGGAATGCATATTCAACCTTGATCTTACCCTCAAGACGGGAGCCGATTGTCTCCTTAAAGTCCTCAAGGTTTGCTTCCTTGATGATGAATACTACACGGTCAAATCCTGCCTGAATTGCATCATAAACGGAGAAGTCGATGATGAATTCGCCAGCCTCTGTAAAGGGATCGATCTGCTTGAGGCCACCGTAACGGGAGCCCATGCCTGCTGCAAGTACAAGTAATGTCATATTTTACTCCAATCCGCCGCTTTGCGGCAAAATACATAGATTACTAAGTTTAATTTTATTACATAATGTCTGCAAATTCAAATAGTTTTGCAGTTATTTACAAATTGTTCACAATTATTAATCCTTCAGCTCATACTTTTCAAGAGTCATTTTAGCTGTCTCATTAAAAAGCACGAGAGTATCGCCATCCAGTTCAAACTGAAGCTCGAAAAGCGATGTTTTTTCACCGGGATCAAAAATTATGGTATCACCGGAAATACGGTAATATCCCGTTATATTTGACTCAATGCTGTCGTCATCAATATTATAGACAGCCCAGACAAATACGTCCTTCCCTTCCTTATTTTCGGAAAACTGAATTGCATTTCTGACACCCTGAGAATCATTGTACCACACTCCGTAAAACTCGGATGCGGTAGTACAGGACGCAAGATTAATCGAGAAAACTGCGAGAAGGAGGAGCGCTACTAATTTTTTCATATCAGTTAAGCATTGTCTGTCCGCCTGTTACGGGGATAGCCTGTCCTGTTTCGTACTTCTGCTCAACGATATAGCAGATAGCACGTGTTACGTCCTCAACACGGCAGCCGCGTCCGAGGGGTACCTTAGACTCATAGAATGCACGAACGTCTGCAATAGTCTTTGCGCCGGGAACCTTACCTGCATTGAGGTACTGAACGAAGAGGCCCTTCTCGGGGTCGGACCACAGAGGACCGTCGAGGAAGTTACCGGGGCAGATTGCATTAACCTTGATGCCGAAGGGAGCAAGCTCAAGAGCAAAGGACTGTGTGAGACCGATGCCGCCGAACTTTGCGCCTGCATATGCGAAGTTCTTGTTGCTTCCCTCAAGACCGGACTTGGAGTTGATCTCGATTACGTCTGCCATATACTCGGGGCTGGCCTCTCTCTGGAGCTTCATGGGCTGAACTGCATACTTTGTGCAAAGGAAGAAAGCTGTATAGTCAACGCTTGTTACGAGCTCGAAGTTAGCCTTTGTCATTTCCTCAAGGCTGCCTGCACGAACGATACCTGCGTTGTTTACGAAAATATCAAGACCGCCGAAAGCGCATACTGTTTCGTCAACCATTGCCTTTACGGATGCCTCGTCTGTTACGTTAGCACCAACAGCAATAGTCTCAATGCCGTACTTTTCGGAAAGCTCGAGAGCCTTAGCAGCGGCACCGTCTGCGTTCATATCAGCAACGCAAACCTTACAGCCGTTTGCAGAAAGGTATTCTGCAATACCTGCGCCAAAGCCCTGAGCGCTACCTGTTACGATAGCGATCTTGCCTGCAAAGGAGGAGCCGGGGTATACGGGATAAACCTTGAATGCACCGATGCCCTCAACGTAGATCTCTTCGCTTCCGCCCTGATAAACGGAAAATACTGTATCAACAGTTGCAGTAAGGTTTGCTGAGGTCTTCTCAAAATCAACCTTTACGCCTGCAAGTCCATCGGGACTGCACATCATTCTGAGCTTGGGAGCGATTGCAGCCGCTATGCTTTTTCTTTCACAAAGTTCCATAGTTAACCTCTTTCTCAGTTGTTTTTTCCTATATTTGCAAAATATTCGATTCTTTCGGAGAGACTGGGCATTTTTGCCATAGTCTTTTCTGTGAACATACCGTCCTCGGTATCAAGTGTTGCCGCCTTTTCGTGACCGATAAGTGCCCAAGTTGCACTGTAAAGATGTGTATAGGGCTCCATTGCGGGGCAAACGAAGGACTGACGGGGAGAGTTTATATCCTCACCGCTGATCTGGAAGAATCCGTGCTTTTCGCAAAGACTCATAACGCGGTCAAGCTGCTCTTTTGTATTTCTGGAGGGCATATAAGTTACAGCCGCAAATCCGAGACCGTGGAGAGTATCAAAGAGCAGATCGAGATAATCGTCCTCAAACTTCTGTGCTGCCTTATCGCCTGTGGGGCTCTCGCCAACGTCTCCGAGGTATGCATAAGCTGCAATACCGCCTACTCTTTTTGCAAGAGCAGTGAATTCGCTGATATGCATAAGCTCCTCATCTGCATCAATATAGATCTTTGAAACAAGGGAGCTCTTGAGCACACCGAGAACGTCGTAAAGATAAAATTCATCGGGAGCTGTGAGAAGCTTTTCCTTTACCTTATCTGCAATACCGCCGCAAAGCTTTGATACAAGCTCAACAGCATCGGCTCTTTCTCTGCCCTCGCAGAGCTTGAGAGTGAGACCGAAGAGAACGTGACGCTCAGTTACGCTGCCGCCCTCGGAATCAAGAGAGAGAGGAAGAACGTCCTTTTCAAAATCAACTGTCACACCGTACTCGCCTGTCAGTGCATTGATCTTCTCGCACATCTTGCGGTTTCTTTCGTTTCTCTTATCTCTGAGAGGCTTGAGAACCTTCTCGCACTCACCGATCATAGTATGAGGAATACCGTGGAGAGTTACGTATGCAACGGAGATCTGATCGGGATTATTGAGTCTGCGACCCTCGAGGGCTGTTCCCTTTACACTTGTTCTGCACTCAAAGCCAACAGTTACGGGCATACCGAGAATCTCGCCTGCCTTTACAAACTCGTCGATACCGCCAACAGAGTCATGGTCCATGATTCCTGCTGTGGAAAGACCTGCCTTGCGGGCAAAATATACTGCTGCTGCAGGTGTATAGGGAGAGAATGAATAAGTCGTATGTATGTGGTTATTTACCCAGTTTCCGCCGTTTTCTGTGGGGTCACCGAGAGCCATGAGGGCCTCGAGTCTCGCCTCAGAGCTGGCGTTCTGGTCAAGAAGTATCTTAATATTATCCATTGGTTGCCTGCCTTTCTCCCGACAGGGGCGGTGCATCCTTCCCTGTCAAAAATTTATAAGCCAGTTTATATTCATCGGCTTTTTTCTTGCCGTATGAAAGGTTTCTGTTTTTGTGTGCACGGATAAGCACGTTTTTAGGTGTATCCTCAGGGTCGATAAGCTCAACGGCATCAGCCGTGTAACCCTCTGCCTCAAGCCTCAGCACTCTGAGAGAGTCGGTGAGAGCATCGCACATCTTTGATTTGAGCACGGAGCTTGAAACAAAGCTGAGAGACTCGCAGCTGAGCTCGCGGCTGAGCTGTCTGTGACAGCAGGGGGTTGAAAGAATGACCCACGCCCCGAGAGCGCAAGCTCTTTCAAGAACGATATCCGTTGCCACGTCACAAGCATGGAGACTGATAACAAGGTGAGGCTTTTCGCAAGGTTCATACTTTGTTACGTCGCCGGATGCGAAATGCATACCGTCAAAGAAGCATTTCTTTGCAATATCGGCACAGTATTCCATAACACTTGCCTTAAGGTCCATACAGTCCATTGAGACCTCTCTTTTGAGGACAGAATGGAGATAATAATAAACCGCAAAGGAAAGATAGCTTTTGCCGCAGCAAAGGTCTGCTACTCTTATAGTGCCTTCCTTGGGAAGATACTTCATCATATCTCCCACGTATTCGAGAAAGCGGTTTATCTGTCTGTACTTTGACTGCTTTTTATCGTGAACTCTGCCGTTCTTATCGGAAATACCAAGATGGAAAAGAAATTCCTCGCTGCCGTCAAGAATATAATTCTTGACCTTATCTCCCTTGGGAGCAACAGCCTCGCCCTTACCGATATTACCGTGCTTTACAAGGGATACCTTTCCCTTTTTGGATCTCATAAGAGAAGCGCTTCCGGCGCTATCGTTAAGATCGCATCGGGAGAAGATACCGCACTTTTCACAAATTACAGAGGTAAGGTCAGAAATTTCAACGTTTTCCTGACGGACTCTGCCCTCAGTTAAGGAATACTCAAGCTGAACTACAGTCTTTTCGGAAAACTTACGAAGAGTTCCCTTGATTTTCAATTCCTCACCACCAATAGGTGCAGACAGAACAAAATTCTTAAGGGTATTACTGCTTGCAGAGAGAGTACAAAGAGCGCTAAACTGCTCTATTTTTTCTTCGCTCATTTCTCTTCGCCGTCTTTCTTCTTCTTGGAGAGGCTGATCTTATTCTCTGTTCCGTTCAACAGACGAACAAGGTTTGTTCTGTGAAGGAACACTACGAAGAGGGCTGCAATTATAGCGTATATCTCAAAGCTGTGGAGCTTGAGGATAGATTCTGCCATTTCCTCTGTCTTTACATTATTAGCTGCAAACTCAACAAATCTGTTGAGAAGGATAGGATAAAGGAGAGAGCACACAATTGATCCGAGGGATACGAACTTTGTACCAACAACGATAATTGCAAAGAACACGAAGAGGATAACAAAGAGATACCACATATTCATTGTGATGCTTGTGATAAGAACGAGGATCGCAAAGCAAGCAACTCCCTTACCGCCCTTGAACTTGAAGAATACGGGGAAGGAATGGCCCACCATACAAGCAATACCTGCAATGAACATACCGAAGATATTGAAAAGAAGGTAACCGATACCGATGGAAACCGCAGTCTTGAGGCAGTCGCCACCGAAGGTCATGATACCTGCCTTTTTGCCGTATGTACGGAGCATATTTGTGCTTCCCGCATTGCCGCTTCCGGAATTTCTCACGTCCTCCTTATAAAGGAGCTTTGAAAAAATGATACCGAAATTAAGGCTGCCGAGAAGATACGAAATAACGATACAAAGAATTGTTACAATTACAGTTGCAGGAGTTTTACCAAGTCCTGCATCACAAAGAAACTGAAGAAGCATTAGTCCTCATTATCTCCCTTCTGACGAATTATAAGCTTAATGGGTGTTCCCTTAAAGCCAAAGGTCTGTCTGAGGCAGTTCTCAATATATCTCTGATAGGAGAAGTGGAAGAGCTCAGCAGAGTTACAGAAAATAACGAATGTAGGAGGTGCTACTGCGATCTGTGTCATATAGTAGATCTTGAGTCTCTTACCCTTATCGCTTGGAGGCTGAACACGGTTGATTGCATCTGCAAGTACGTCGTTGAGCATACCTGTAGAGATACGTGTGTTTGCCTGGTTATGAACGTAATTGATAAACTCGAAGAGCTTTGTTACTCTCTGACCTGTCTGCGCAGAGATAAAGAGAAGAGGCGCATAGGTCATATAGGAGAGGGCGTCATAAACGTCCTTTGTATAGCTGTTTGTGGTGCTGTTATCCTTTTCGATAAGGTCCCACTTGTTAACGCAGATGATAACAGCCTTACCTGCCTCGTGAGCGATACCTGCAATCTTCTCATCCTGCTCTGTTACGCCCTCGTTTGCATCGATTACAAGGAGGCATACCTGAGCACGTTCTACTGCCATCTTAGCACGGAGAACGCTGAACTTCTCTACTCTGTCCTCAACTCTGGACTGACGGCGGATACCTGCAGTATCGATAAAGTTATACTTACCGTGCTCGTTTTCAAAGCGGGTATCGATGGAATCGCGGGTTGTACCTGCGATATTGGAAACGATAAGTCTGTCATCGCCGAGGATCTTATTGATAAGAGAGGACTTACCCGCATTGGGCTTTCCGATAACAGCTACGCTGATAACGTCCTCTTCCTCCTCCTCATTCTCGAACTCGGGGAGTGCTGCGATACAAGCATCAAGAAGGTCGCCGCTTCCGCTACCGTGGATAGAGGAAAGAGCGATAAGGTCCTGATCGAAGCCGAGCTGATAGAACTCATAGAATTCAAAGGGCACGGCGCCAACCTTATCTACCTTATTGATTACGGGGATAACGGGCTTGCCGGACTTCTTGAGCATTACTGCGATATCAAGGTCATCCGCAACAAGGCCTGTCTTTACGTCACACATAAAGATAATAACGTCTGCTGTGTCGATAGCGATCTGAGCCTGCTCGCGCATTTTCTTGAGGATAATATCGTCAGTCTTAGGTTCAATACCGCCTGTATCGATGACGATCATAGTCTTGCCGCACCATTCGGTCTCGCCGTAGATACGGTCTCTTGTTACGCCGGGGGTATCCTCAACGATAGCACGGCGCTCGCCTATAAGCTTATTAAAAAGTGTTGATTTACCTACGTTAGGTCTGCCTACGATAGCAATAACAGGTTTTGCCATATTTATATACACTCCTTATATCTCAATTTCAAGTATTTTATAAAGGAATTCGCCGCCGTCGTTTTCTGTAAAACAAAGATCGACAGAAAGCTTTTCTGAAAGCTCCTCGGGAGTCATTCCGCAAAGGAAAAGGTCTCCCTCGCTGCGAAGAACGTTTCTTGAAAGGTAAAGCTCACTTCCAAGGTCCTTACCCGAAAGCTGCTCTGCAATATCCTTTCCTGTAAGAAGTCCCGTTACAGTAACCTCGCCGCCGAAAAAGTTGTTTTTGATCTTTTCAACATTGATCTTAAGATTGGGACACTCCTCGCAGAGTCTTTCGCAAAGATTTTTTATCATGCTGTATGAAGCATACCCCGTTGCAACGGTTATATGCTTTTCCAGAGATTTTTCATCATCATCAAGGGTTGAAAGAGCGCACATAAATTCATAGTCAAAGGATGTGAGCATTCCCACACCGTTTTCGATCTGGGTGAAATCACCGTAATGATCAAAATCGGGCAAGGGTGTGCCGCTCTTCACGTAAAATTCATCGGAGGCATAGAAGATGCGCTCACCGAATTTTTCTATACATTTGTCACCGAATTCTGTGACCTGATCTATAACTGCCTTACATTCATCAGCTGAGAAGGGCTCCAGAGGATAAAGTCCTTCTCGGTATCCTGTGAGACCTGCAGGAACGATGGAAACGCTGTCAAGGGCAGGATAATACTCACAAAGATCGTTCATGGATCGCTGCAGCTCTTCCTTATCGTTCACGTCCTTACAAAGAACGATCTGACCGCGAAGCTTGATACCCGCATCGGCAAGTGTTCTAAGATAAGAAAGCACCTCTCCCGAATGCTTGTTTTTCATCATCTTAACACGCAGCTCGGGGTTTGTTGTATGAACGGATATATTTACGGGGGAAATATGCATATTTATAATGCGCTGAATATCCGCAGGCTTTAAGTTTGTGAGAGTGATATAATTTCCGTGGAGAAATGAAAGACGGGAGTCATCATCCTTGAAATATATGCTTTCTCGCATGCCCTTCGGATTCTGATCGATAAAGCAAAAAATGCATTTATTTTCACAGGTATGCTTTTTATCCATAAGAGGCGTTGCAAACTCGAGACCGATATCGTCATACTCGCCTTTTTTAATATTTACGGAATACTCTTCTCCATTTCGCTTAAGAAGAAGATCTATTTCCTTTTCTGCAAGATAGAAGCGATAATCAAGAACGTCGTTGATAGGATGACCGTTGATAGAAACGAGAATATCCCCTTCTCTGATGCCCTTTTTATGCGCTCTTGAGCCTGTTCTTACATCGGTTATCTCAACCATAGCCGCACCTCCCCTTATACTTTTTTACTATCAAATAATTATACAATATATTATCAAAAAGGTCAAGCGATAAAGCGTATTTATAAGAAAACATTTAGAAAAATATAACAAAAAAACAGCCCTCCGTTTGGAGGGCTGTACCAAATTTAATGGTAAAATGATATTTTAGCTTATCCCATAATGATTTTTAACTTTAATGCAAGAGAATCCTGCGCATTAATATCACCGTCGCCGTTCATATCGACTGCGAAAGGATCGATTTCGATTTCATGACCAACGATAGTTTTCTTCATCAAATTAGAATCGATTGCATTTACTATGCCGTCTCCGTTAAGGTCGCCGACGATAGAGTGGGCGAATGTGTCTATAGAATCAGAATCAAAGTTAAACGCATTAGCGCCAATGAGATCAAAATAGGATTCATTCCAATTAAATGAAATACCTACAACGTCATCACTTAAAAGATTCATTAAAAAATCCATGATAAACACGTTACCGTCGAGACGGTCAAGAGTTTTTATATAACTGAAAAACTCATCGGTAAAATTAATCCAAAAGCGTTTAGTACCCTTTTCTCCTAACATAACGGTTCCGACCGAATCAGATGCTTCGGGAGTGGTGGGACGTGAATAATTCAAAACTATATACTTTGAATGCTCATCAGTAAGTCTTGAATAGAATGCATTCCATACCTCTGTATTCTTATAATCTCCCGACATATAAATTTGTATCTCGGGAAAATCAAAAGGATCGTAGAAGTTCAAACCATGATTTCTGAAAAACTCGATAAAGCCGTAAACCTTCTGATTTTCGTTAATGTATTTGACCATCTCGGAAAGGGACTTTTCCTCATAGTTTACAAAAAGCTTTGAAAGATCGTAGCTTTCTGATGCTTCATCTGTTTCTGCCGCAAATATAGAGATGCTTCCCATAAAGATCATTGAGCATATAATCAGGATAGAAATTAATTTTTTCATAATAAATCTCCTTTCAAATTAATTGGGACGGTTGACGGTTCCTACGAACAAAGGAAGGCCGGAATCGCTTGTGACTACGAATATGAAGGGGCGGTCTAAGGTAAATCCGAAAGATTCGGAATCACTGTCATCCGGCAACTGACCGCTTACAGATGCCGCTTCACATCCGCTTTCATCAATACTTATTCTCGTTGACTGGATAACGTCGCGAGCATATATACTTGAATCTGTTAAAGAGGAAAAATCTGCTCTTTCAAAATCAAATACGCTGGTAATTCCAAGATTCTTAAGGTTATCTGCAAGATCTATCCCGGAATTTATATCAAACTTGGGTAAGAACAGCCACATATATGCAGAATAGTTCTTATAGTTCAAGGTCTTTTGCGTTTTTCCCGTAATAAAGCCCATTGCCTCGGGATCTGAGAAAAGGCTTTGGAGACTTACGTCCTCATCGGGAAGGATAAGCCACATTTTTCCGCCCTCCTTGAGATCAAGGCAGGTCGTTTCGAAATTCTCGCCAACGTATCGGATACCGATGAAGTCACGATACATAAACTGAGCAGTTACGTCGCCGTTGGGGGAATGGAACACTCTGTTTCTCGTTGTTTCGGGGTCAAATGCAACATCCCACTCTGCCTTGAAATAAACGGTGGACATTAAGGACAGTACGCTTTCGGGGTCGAGGGATTCATTGGCTACCGTATCTTTAAGAACACTCTTTGTCTGTTCATTTATCCATGAGCGCATCATTTCATTATATTCTTCGTCTCCCATATTGCCATGGAAGGATGAAGCATAATAGCTTTTGGCAAGTATATCAGTAACTGCTGTCTTGGGGCTGAGGGAGTTATCCAGCCAAAGAGAATTTGCGAGAATTGCAGTTACTATACCGTCGTCGCGGTAAGTGCTGTTCCAGAGGCTTTCTGCCCTTGATCTGACGCCTGTGATATCGTCTGCTCCAAGTAAATCGAGAAGCTGTGCTCGGCTATTCCCTGCCGAAGCCTCTGCAAGCATACCGAGAGACATATAGGCGTTAACGGGAGAATAGATGAGGTTTCTGTTTTCCGAATTTGCGAAAAGCTCGGAAAGCGTCAGAGAAATAAAGCTGTCAATATTACCTACTCTTGAGCTGTAATAATTGATCCTTTCGTTTTTCTCATTTCTCCATTGCACAAGATTTGATAAACTGTATTTGGTCTGCTGAGGATAAACTGATCTGGAAAGTACTGTAGGACGTGAAGGAACCGTCTGACCGTTGCCTGGCTTTTGAGGCTTATTGGGAACAACGGGACCTGTGGTCTCTTCTTCGAACGCTGTAGTGTCTTTTGGCAAAGTATCTTTATCTTTACCGTTAGGATTATAATCAGTACTCGGGCCTGGGGTGTCGGGGGCCTGAGTGCTGTCAGGATAGGGGCCTGAGGTATTGGGGGATTGGGTGATGTTTTGAGTGTCTTTTTGTGTAGTGTCTTCTATAATAATTTGCTGTGTGCTTTCGTCGGGGTCAATTACAGGAGGCTCCTTTGTTGTATCAAAGGAGGTTGTGTCGTTATCGAGAAAGCCTATCACGTTATCCGAATTATTGGGGTCAGTTACTGAAGGATCATTGTTTGAAAAGATCGTTCTCCAAGGTAGCAGAGCAACCATTATTAAAATACAGGCGGCAAGACTTGCTGCGGGAAGCCATACCCTCAAGGGTAAGACCCCTTCGCTTTCGGCTTCGTCTATAAATCTGTCGTCTATATTTCCGATTGCATTCTGAAGTCTCTCGGGACTCATTCGATCATCTCCTTTCTGAGTTTTTCAGCAAGCTTTTCGCGGGTTCTCATAAGGATCATTTTGACCTTACCCTCTGAATAGCCGTATCTTTTGGCTATATCGGAGACCTTATCCATATACCAATATCTTCGAACGAATACCTTTCTGTCCTTTTTGGGGAGTGAGGAAAGAAAGTCATTGAGAAGTCGGGTAAGGTCTCTTTCTTCGCTTTCGGATTCCACGGTCTTCAATGATGCCAAGCACTCGTCAAGCTCGCTGAGGCTTATATCTGCCAAAGAAGCGCTTCTCTTCTTCGCAGAAAGGGTGCGGTGTCTTTTTAGGGCTATGTTTCTTGTTATCTTGCCGATGAATGAGGAAAAAGAACGGGGCTTTTCGGGGGGAATGGCGTTCCATACGGCGAGGTAAGCATCGTTTACTACCTCCATAGCATCTTCGCCGTTTCCGAGAACGTTGAAAGCTATGGTATAGCAATATTTTTCATATTTTTCGCGAGTTTTTGCAATTGCGCTTTCATCGCGAGCATTATAAAGCTTTATAATATCAGGCTCATTCATCTTCTTACCTCACCCCCTTCACCTATATAGTACCTTATTTTCCCTGTTTGGTAACGGATTTTTGAAATATATTTAAACAATTTATTTTCTCGTAGGGGCGCCTGCGGTCGCCTAAAAATCTGCTCAACAAGAAAATCTTTTTTTCGTTTAAATTCATATAAAAGACAGTTCTTTTGCAGATCCATAGGCGACCGCAGCTCGCCCCTACGACATAGTGTAACAGAAACGATATATTTGTCATCTCTTTCTTTACACAATCTAATTATAGCAACAAAATTAGATAAAAATTAAAATTATGATATGTCAGTATAAAATCGTGATATTTTTCATATAAAATAAATTTGAAAACAAAAAAGGACAGAGAAATCTCTGTCCTTTGAAGTCACTTTGAGAAGCGATTAGTCAGCGTATACGCTAACCTGCTTTCTGCCACCGTGGATATGCTCAAACTTTACCTTACCATTGATAAGAGCAAAGAGTGTGTCATCGCTACCGCGGCCAACATTGTTGCCGGGATGGATGTGTGTACCTCTCTGGCGAACGATGATGTTACCAGCGAGTACTGCCTGACCGTCTGCCTTCTTTACGCCAAGGCGCTTGGACTCAGAGTCACGGCCGTTCTTTGTAGAACCTACACCCTTCTTATGAGCAAAAAACTGAAGACCAATTCTAAGCATTGTAGTTTACCTCCGTTATTAGTGTTTGTAGTTATTCGGGGTTGACTTAGTCGCAAACCTCTTCAACCTCGAGAAAATCGTAATACTCCTCAACCAGATCATTAAGCTGGAAGAAATATCCCTGGAAAAGACCGGAAATTGCAAACTGTGCCTTCTCATCGAGACAATACTCGGGAAGAGCTGACATGCACTTTACGGAAATTCTTGTTGCTCCCTCGTCAACCTCGTAGTCGACCTCCTGAGCATAGGAAATTTCAATCGTATTAATGATAAGCATTGTCATTGCGGAAAGCGCTGAGCAGAGGATATCATCGCCTGACTCGCCGAATCCCGTATGACCTGTTTCTTCAAAGCCGTAATAATAATTACCGCGGCGGAAGAATTTAATGTGAGTCATATACTTAAGCCTCGATCTTTACGATCTCGAGCTTTGTGTAGGGCTGTCTGTGGCCCATCTTTCTCTTCTCGTTCTTCTTGGGCTTGTAAGTAAGAATGTAGAGCTTCTTGCCCTTACCGTTCTTTGCTACCTTAGCAGTAACCTTAGCACCGTCAACTGTGGGAGCGCCAACCTTAACGTCGCTGCCCTCACCGCAAACGAGAACCTTGTCGATAACTACTTCTGCACCTTCGTCAGCTGTGAGCTTCTCAACGAAGATAACGTCACCTTCAGTGACCTTGTACTGCTTTCCGCCTGTTTCGATAATTGCGTACATCGAAAAGCACCTCTCTTTCATTTATGACTCGCCGGTTTTAGGTTAGCCTGAGCTATTTTACGAACCCATACCGCGCGGCAGGATATAGTATATCACCAAACTCACAAAATGTCAAGTGATTTTTTAACTATTTTTTACAATATTTTTATTTTCTCAAAGCTGCCATTTCAGCCGCTCTGAGAGTGTTTTCAAGGAGAGTTGTGATAGTCATGGGACCTACACCGCCGGGCACGGGAGTGATAGCACCTGCCACCTTCTCTGCACTTTCAAAATCAACGTCGCCGCAAAGCTTTCCGTTTTCATCTCGGTTCATGCCAACGTCGATAACAACAGCACCGGGCTTGATCATATCCCCTGTTACAAACTTTGCCTTACCGATAGCAACAACGAGGATATCAGCCTCTCGAGTTACCTCTGCAAGGTTCTTTGTTCTTGAGTGGCAGATAGTTACCGTACCGTTTGCGTGGAGGAGGAGCATTGCCATAGGCTTGCCTACGATATTGCTTCTGCCCACAACAACACAGTTCTTCCCTGCTACGTCGATATTCTCATACTTGAGCATTGTCATAACGCCTGCGGGAGTACAGGGGAGGAACTGATAGTCGCCTATCATGATATGTCCCGTATTTTCCGCATGGAAAGCGTTTACATCCTTTTCGGGAGGAATAAATCTGAGGACCTCTCCCTCATCAAGGTGTGCGGGCAGAGGAAGCTGAACGAGGATTCCGTGGATTCTCTCGTCTGCCTTAAGCTCTGCAAGCTTTTTCATAAGCTCATTCTGAGTTGTAGATTCGGGCATCTCACAGACAACGGAATACATACCCGCCTCCTCAGATGCCTTCTTCTTATTTTTAACGTATACCTTAGAAGCGGGATTCTCGCCGACGATTACAACAGCAAGTCCGGGGAGAAATCCGTTCTTTTCATTAAAAGCCGCAACCCGTGCAGCAATATCTGCACGGGTCAGCTCTGCAATTTTTTTACCATCTATAATATGTGCCATAGTAATCCTTTTTGCAGTTCAGTGTTTCTTTTTTATGCGGAATATCTGTTTAAACTCAGATACAATCGATGCCCAGATATCAATACCCTTATAAACCTTTATAAAGCCGATAACGAGAATGAAGAGTCCCACTAAGGCAGTAGCGATACCGAGAGCCTGAGAAACTCTGATAGTTCCCTCACCGAAGAGCCAGAGGCTGTCGGTTCTTAAGCCCTCAATCACAGCTCTTCCCGCACCGTACCAAAGAAGATAGAATGCGAAGATCTCGCCACGGAATTTTCTGTTCTTATAGAGAATGAACATGATAACAAGACCTATAAGGTTCCAGAATGATTCATAGAAGAAGGTGGGATGAACCTCAATAATGGGAGAAATGAATGAGCCGCCACCGGAGATTTTTTCAATACCCATTCTCCAGAGCACGTCTGTTTCGTATCCGTATGCTTCACCGTTTATAAAGTTGCCCCATCTGCCGATGATCTGACCGATCATGACACCGCCGACAAGCATATCGAGGAGTATGGGGAAACGGATCTTCTTTGCCTTGGAAATAATAAGACCTGAGAAAAATCCACCGATGATTCCACCGTATACTGCAAGACCGCCCTTGCGGATATTAATAATATTAACAAGAGTGGAGCCGAAATTCTGAAAAGCATTTCCGCCTGTTGCCACAAAGGAATCAAACTCGAAAATTACATAATAAAGTCTTGCTCCGAGAATTGAGAGAATAACGGTTACGATAGCAAGATCGATAATATCATCACTCTTGATTCCCTCCTGCTTTGCACGGTACATGCAATAGAAGAATGCAAGAACCATACCGCAGGTAATGAGAAGGCCGTACCATGTGATGCTCACACCGAAAACGGAGAAAGCAATGGGATCAACCGTAAAGGGACCGATACCAAGACCGGGAAAGGATATTTGTGTCATATTAAACTCCATATGAAGGTAATGGAACTCGCCCGAGTTTCTTTAGAAACAAAAATGGGTTGGGTCCCATTTTTAGGGAGAGTGGTTGCGTGAAAAGCTGAATTAGAAACTTTTGATTTCTAAATTTTCACGCTTTAGTCGCAGTTTTCCCAGTTGTGGTAGATATCCTGAACGTCATCGTTATCCTCGAGATGCTCGATAAGAAGATTCATATTCTTAATATCTTCCTCGGACTCGAGAGTTACGTAGCTGGAGGGGATCTTATCAAGCTCTGCAGATGCTACTGTATAGCCTGCTGCAGTAATTGCATCCTTAACAGCTGCAAGGTCTGCGGGCTCTGTATAGATCTCGTAAACCTCATCGTCTGCAACGAAGTCCTCAGCACCGGACTCAAGGGATACCTCCATGAGAGCATCCTCATCAATAGCGTCATCCTTTTCGATAATGATAACGCCCTTATCTGTGAACATGAATGCAACGCATCCGCTTGTTCCCATATTTCCGCCGTACTTATCGAAGAAGTGACGAACCTCACCTGCTGTACGGTTTCTGTTATCAGTTGCTGTTGTTACGATAACCGCAACACCGGAGGGGCCGTAGCCCTCGTATGTGATCTCCTCGTATGCTACCGCATCTGCACCGGATGCCTTCTTGATAGCACGCTCGATGTTATCGTTAGGAACGTTATTAGCCTTTGCCTTTTCGATAAGATCGCGGAGCTTAGAGTTAGATGCAGGGTCGGGACCGCCGTCGCGAACTGCAATTGCGATCTCCTTACCGATCTTGGTAAAGACCTTACCCTTTTGAGCATCAGTCTTTGCCTTCTTATTCTTAATGTTATTCCATTTGCTATGTCCGGACATGGTTAACTCCTAATAGTAAAACTTAAATCTTTTCGGGTGCTCTCATACAGATAAGACGGAGAGCTGTTTTAAGAACTGTGCCTGCCGCCTCTGTGATAGCAAGACGGGTATTCTTTACTGATTCGTCCTCAGCGGAAAGAATGGGACAGTTATGATAGAATCTGTTAAATGCTGTTGCAAGCTCGATAGCGTAGCGGGCAATATAGGAGGGCTCATAGTCCTCAATTGCCGCGAGAACCTTTTCAGGGAAACGAGCGAGAACCTTGATAACCTCTGCCTCGTCCTCAGCAGTGATTGTGAGGTCAGACTTTTCAAGCTTTCCTGCCTTAGCAAGGATGCTGCAGGTTCTTGCATATGTGTACTGAACGTAAGGTCCTGTGCTACCCTCAAAGCTGAGAGCATCCTCAAGAACGAAGCTGATGTCCTTGATTCTTGTATTAAAGAGATAGTGGAATACAACAGCGCCAACGCCTACTGCCTCGGAAACCTCGTCCTTGTTTGCAAGGTCGGGGTTCTTCTCGTTAATAACTGCGGAAACCTTCTCGATCGCCTGGCTGAAGAGATGCTTAAGAAGAACAACGTTACCTGTTCTTGTAGCAAGCTTTTCGCCGCCGATGCTTACAGTACCGTAGGGCACGTGAACAAGCTGATCTACCCAGCTGTATCCCATAAGCTCCATAACCTTGAACCACTGTGCAAAGTGGAGGCTCTGACCTGCGCTTGTTACGTAGATACACTTTGAGAAATCAAAGTTATCCTTTCTGTAAACCGCCGCAGAAATATCACGGGAGGGATAGAGAGATGCTCCGTCGCGCTTAAGAATAAGGCAAGGAGGCATATTATACTCGGAAAGATCGACGATAGAAGCACCGTCATCAAGCTTAAGAAGATCCTTATCTCTCATGATCTGGATCTGAGCATCCATCTTATCGGAGAAGAAGCTCTCGCCCATATAATGGTCAAAGGTGATGCCGAGCTGATCGTATGTTACCTTATATTCCTTAAGGCTGATGTCGAGGAACCACTTCCAGAGAGCAATGTTCTCGGGATCGTGCATTTCCATCTTCTTGAACTCAGCTCTTGCCTCG
The DNA here is from genome assembly GCA_045650355.1 of Candidatus Avispirillum sp. Taxonomy (GTDB): domain Bacteria; phylum Bacillota; class Clostridia; order Oscillospirales; family CAG-272; genus Avispirillum. Next base: position 26,268 of record JAZRRC010000013.1, read on the forward strand.
TCGTTAAGAGAAGGATCCTTATCTGCTTCCTCGTGGAACTTTACGTAAAGCTCAACAAGTCCGTCGCAGCCCTTCTCTTCTACCTCTTCCTTATTACCCCAGCGCTTGAAAGCAACGATCTGCTTACCGTTCTGAGTACCCCAGTCACCGAGGTGGTTGATACCGAGACACTTATAGCCTGCAAACTCGTGAAGGAGCTTCAAGCAATGTCCGATAACAGTTGTACCGAGGTGGCCGATATGGAAGGGCTTTGAGGTATTGGGGGATGAATAGTCGAGAACGACTGTCTTTCCCTCGCCAAAGTCAAAAGAGCCGTAGCTATCACCCTTGGAAAGAACCGCACCGAGAACATTCTCTGTGAGGTACTTTTCGGAAATCTTGAAATTAAGATAGGGGCCTGCAGCCTGAGCTGTTACGATATCTGCATCGAACTCAGCAGTTGCAAGCTTCTGTGCGATCATGGGAGGCGCACACTTGAGCGTTCTTGAAAGCTTGAAGCAAGGGAACGCAATATCACCCATAGAGCTATCGGGGGGATACTCGAGCATGGAAGTAAGCTCGTCGGCAGTGATTGCGGCGCCCTCAAAGGAAGCCGCAACAGCCTTACAGAGTATCTCTCCGAGCTGCTTTTTTAAAGCTATCATCGAAAAAACCGTTCCTTTAAAAATTATTCTCCAATGGAAAGCTGCTGAGCGTTCTTTTCAGCCTGCTTATCGAGGAGCTTATGTATACGACCAACGGGGTTGAGAAGCTCGGAAATGGACTGGTCGTGATTAAGTGTATCAATGATATATGCAACGTACTTGCACATATTTACGGAAGAATACCAGGGGCGCTCAAGAACGTCAGGTCTTGTGTAGATAAGGTTTGTTGTGAATACCTTATCGAAGAGACCCTTCTCATAGCCCTTATCGAACACCTCGGGACCGTTTGTGAAGAGACCGAATGTTGCGAACATGAATACTCTTCTTGCACCGCGCTCCTTGAGCTGCTCGCAAACGTCGAGACAGGATTCACCGGATGCGATCATATCGTCAACAACGACAACGTCCTTACCCTCAACGCTCTTTCCGAGATACTCGTGAGCCTCGATGGGGTTCTTGCCGTCGATGATTACTGTATAGTTTCTTCTCTTATAGAACATACCGAGGTCTACACCGAGAAGAGATGAGAAATACATACTTCTGGACATAGCGCCCTCGTCGGGAGAGATGATGACCAGATTGTCTTTGTCAATTTGAACATCAGGAACGGCACGAACAAGTGCCTTAATCATTTGATATGCGGGACGGACATTATCAAAACCGGAAAGCGGAATTGCGTTGTTAATACGGGAATCGTGTGCATCAAAGGTAAGAATGTTGGAAACACCCATTCCTACGAGTT
>JAZRRC010000014.1:0-19280 GCA_045650355.1 Candidatus Avispirillum sp.
GACTTTTTTACAAAAAAGTCCTTTGCAAAAAAACAAACACTAAAAAGAAAACCACCCTTTAAAAGGGTGGTTTTCTTTTTAGAAAAGATTAGCTGCGCCTACTCTTACTGCTTCTGCGTTTTCAGCAGCGGGAAGAGTGGGTGTGAGTACAAAGGAATCGAAGTAGATGGTTTCGCCTGCGCTTGCATTGATTGTGAATGCAATAGAAACGATTTCACCGGATGCCTCTGTGAACTTTGTAGTTTCTGCATTGAAAAGCTCATTTGAAGCAATATTAACAGTCTTTTCAGAGGAGCCGTCTGCATAGGTATATGTAACGGTTACGCTTACAGCTTCACCGTTTGCGTTCTTTGCACAAACAGTAATATACTTGAACATATCTGCTGCAAGACCGCTTTCTGCCATATCAACGGTAAGAGTTACGTTATCCTTATTAAGAACGATCTCTGCCGCCTTTTCCTTTTCGCTGTAGGATACCTTAGCATCTGCGCCGTCGATCACGGTTTCCTCACGGCGACCGGAAAGCACCATCTTGATATCTGCGGAATCAAGGGGAGTTACCGCACCGTCTGCGTTCATATCAAGTGCTGTGACGTTAGCATCGCCAACGTCAAGACCTACGAGATAACGTCTCATAATAAGAGAGTCAGATGCTGTAACCTTTCCGTTGTTATCTGCATCGCCTGCGAGATAGCTTTCGCCGCCGGGAGCCTTGAGAATGGAGCTGGAGGAGTCATCTGCCATGAGATATGTAACAGCCTCTGCAGCATCCTTTCTTGCTGTGCGCTCACGCTCAACAGCAATATCAGCTGCGTTTTCGCTGTCTGTTGCAAGAACGATGGAGCTTACAAGGAGAGTATCCTTAACAGAGCAGGATGCGAAGGGCTGGAGCTTGAGTGACTTGATCTCTCCGCTCCAATTTGCATCTGCGGACATATCGATAATATAAGAATGATATTCTCCGTCAAGGATAAGGTTAACGGTAACAGCGGTGCAGTTGCCTGCTGCAGTTGTATAAGTAAGCTTAGCCTGCTTTGCCCTTGTTCCGTTTGTGAGGGGAGCCTTTGCTGTGAATACTACGTATCCGAAGTCATCAGCAACCGCTGTGTTATCGCCTGCAAGATAGTCAATGGTGAGAGCAGGGTTTCTTGCGTTGCTGATATAGGCGGAAAGCGCATTTTCATCCTCGCTGAAGGTAGCGTTTATGTTAGTAGCTGCACTGATTGTATCAAGAGGCTTTGTTGTGTTGAAAATAAGCTTTGTGATGTCGATTGCGGAGTTTGCAATGTTCTCAGCAGATGTGGGAATTGCATTAAGAACAGCGGCATGCTCCATGTACTTTTCACGAGCTTCTTCTGCTGTTGCAGAGGATGCGATATCCTCAGCAGCTGCAGATGCAAGCTTTGTAAGCTTTGCCCAGTCTGCGATGTCATAATCCTTTTCATATCTGTATCTGAGGATTCTGCTTACGAGACCTGCAATGTACTCTTCTTCTGTACCCTCCTCGAGAGTCTTCATAATGCCCTGAACGAAGATTCGGTTGGAGAAGTCATTGGGATGGCAGAGGAAGTCGCCTGTCATATCAATGTAGTCCTTGCGTGTATCAAGGTACTGATGGATGCTTGTTGTATCGGAGATTGCAACGCCCTGTCTTTCAAGAGTATAAAGAGCATCTGCATATGCGAAGAACCAATCCTCGGGGAAGATGAGGGGGTTGGAGAGAATGGGAGCTACGAGAATAATGTCGCAATCGGGGATGTTTTCGTTGATAGCCTCAATTGCCTGAACGAGAGTATTGATATAGTAGTTCGCAGACTCGCCTGCCATACACTCGTTTGTACCAAACTCGATAATAAGAAGGTCGGGGTCATATGCAACGATATCTTCCATTCTTTCGATAGCATACGTTGCTGTTGCACCGCCCTGAGCGATGGTCTCGTTTTCGATAATAACGTCGGGATATCTTTCCTGGATAGCCTTTGCAGTCATATCGCACCATGCATCTGCATAAGGAGCAACGCCCTTATCGCCGATGTCACCGGAAACGTTAGCACCGCCTGCAATGGAGTCACCGATACCCATAACCTTAACTGTATTTCCGGGAGTGTTGAGCTTTTCGATAACGTTTTCAAGATACATTCCCTTTGACTCGGGAACAGCGCCCTTCCACTCGTTCTTAACAGTATAGGTGATATTCATATAGCCTGTGAAGTACATATCGTACTGACCTGCATATACGTAGTCACCGCGGAGAGTTTCCCAGAAGTTGCCCTGAGGGTTATTATCCTTGTATACTGTGCTGTATGAATATCTTCTGATGGAGCTGTCCTCGGGAATAACGAGCTTGCCGTCCTCAACGAGATAGTCAACACCGTATACGTATTCCTTGTTAAGATAGGAGTTCTTAACGGATACTACACGGTCGATCTCGTACATCATTTCGTTGGGAAGAAGTGTGCCGTCCTTTTCCTCGAGAACGAAGAAGGACTCGTTGAACACGATATCATTGTCCCAGTAATACTTGGTATAGCGATCTACCTCGTATGTATCGAGATCAAGATATTCCTCGTCGTACTGAGCAAGTGAGCCGTTTGCGAGATCCATAAGCTCAACACAGTACTCCACATCAGACATCTTATCAAAAAGATAGATGGAGTATACGTCGGAGGGAGTATAGTAAATGATGCCGTCCTCGCCAACCTCAGAACCCATAACCTGGAACTTGTGACCGGGTTCAAAGATTAAGTCTGCAATGACAATATCGTCTTTCACAGTGATATCAAGCGATTCGGGAGCTGTTGCGGGAACCCAGAATGCAACAGCACCGGCAAAATCGGCAATGCTGAGTGTAACCTGCTCGCCTGCAGCTGTGGGAGTGAGCTTGTAGGCAGAAAGGTAGCTATCGTACTCAATTGCCGCACCATCAGCGGGGGTCATATCAGCCGTGATGGTGGCAAAGCTTGCAGCATCCTCTGCAGAAACGGGGAAAGCAAATCCCGTAACCACGATGAGAGCCGCAAGAAGCATAGAAATAATTCTTTTCATAACGCACCTCAAATTATATTTTGATTGTATATATTTTACCACACGCCTATGGATTTCGTCAACAGAAAAACTACATTTTTAACAATGCCCACGGCACTAAAGACCAAAGAAAGGAGCAAACTGATTGACTTTAAGGTTAAAATAGAGTATAATCATCAGTAAGAACAGCTCAATAAAAAACGAAAGAGTTGATATATTATGAAACGTTTATTATTTATACTTACAGCCATTTTTGTAATTTGCGCATCTGTGGTCCCCTCCTTTGCGCTGGGACCGACGGTTACTCAAAACGATGATTTTATAATCGAGCAGCAAAGCTTTATCGGCTGGAATGATTGCTCTGTCATCCTTTCGGGCGACGGTTCATTTGAGTATACGGAAAACGGAGCGGCAGTTTACGTTTCCTTCGGTGAGGGCGCTGCCATGGCGGAGGTTTCAAAAAATGAGCTTCCCTATCCCGTGACAACACATACCTACACCTTAAATGACGTGAGCTATACTGTAGAGCAGTTTGCTTACGGTGATGACAGCGGCGCTGTTTGCGTTTACTCAAGATTCACCGTTAAAAACTCCTCCGAAAGCTCTGTCCCCTTCCCCACGGTAATGGGTACCGTGCCCGTTAGCACTGTTCCTTCCTCCGTTGAAAAAGGCAAAAGCGCTTCATGCGACTACATAGTTTCCGTCAGAGCATCAGCTGCAGAAGGCGCAGGTGACGTTCTGAAGTCTGAAACCTTTGACAGCGCAAAGGAAAAAATGAAGGAGCACTGGAACAGCTACCTCAGCGAGCTTCTTACAATAAGCTCCCTTTCCAAGTCCCACAAGATTGCCGTTACTGATTATCACACAGCAGTTATCGACTATGCCGTTACAGGCACAGCATCTCCCTGTGCTGTTCTTGCCTCCCCTGCACTTGCAGCAGAAATACTTGCATCAAGCTCCGATGCTTATACCTGCGCTCTTGCTATTATGAAAACAGGCACACCCACAGCACTTGCCACTCTCGACAGCATCAGAAATATTGCAAACGATATTATCTACAATGAGGATGAAGGCGCCCTTCCCTCTGCCACACTTGACGGAAATCTCGACGTTCTTTTAACTGTTCAGAGCTATGCATTTCTTCTGAAAAAGCTTTCCGTAGCAGACCCCTCTCTTGCCGAGGATGCTCTGGAGGCTAAGGAATTTTCAAAGACCCTTGCTGACAGCATCGCAACTGCTCTTAAGGAAACTGAAAAAGAGCTGGAGTGCGACTGGGAGGTTGCCACAACCGGCGCAGATGCACCTCTTATCCTCAACGGCGAGGACATGGCATCCGCAAAGGCGCTCTGCTCCTGGTACACAAAAAGCGCTGTTTTCACAGATGCACCCTCAACAGAGCTTATCGCTCTGGCTAAGGATGCAAACACCTATTATACCGCAGCAAACGATCCCGCTGCCGCTATTCTCTCCCTTGCACTTGAAAGAGAGGACGGCACCCTTATCATCGGCCGCGGTGCTCCCCTTTCTCTTCTCTCAAGCAACGAATCCGTTACAGTAAACAACTTTGTTCTTTCCTCCGGTAATACTATCAGCGTTACCGTAAAGGCAAGCAAGAAAAATATTGACGTGACTCTCTCAGGCGCCTTGTCAACACCCTTCCAGATCGAATTTCCCGTGCTCTGCGACAATCTCGAGTATTCATCTGCAGGCTTTGACAGCGCAAGCGGTGTTGTTACCGCTCCCGAGGGCACGTCTTCAGTTTCAATTCGTCTCAACGAGACGGTGTCCGATTCCGAGGCATACCGCAAGGCTTCTGTGAAGCTTGAAACTGCTCTCTGTGCCGCATACGAGAAAAAGGTTGAAACTCCCACAACTATCTCAAAGGAAGAATTTGACAGTGCGCTGAAAAGAGCACAAAAGGCTCGCACAGCAACTGCAGATGAGAAAAACACAACCGCAGACGCTCTTATTCTTGCAACAGAAGCACTCTCCCCCATGGTTGCAGGATATAATTATACCGCCCCCGAAAACGGTGTCCCCGTAGGCACTCTCACAAAAAGCGAGATATACCAGAAATTCTCTCTGCCCGCAAACGGCACAGTTACTACCCTCTTCGTTAAGGGTGAGTATTCGGACGGAATTTCAGCAGCTGTATATACCCTGAGGGGCGACAATTATACAACAGATGAGCTTCGTGCCGAGTCCTACGGCGAAAAAGCTGAGGGCGGCATCACCTTCGAGCTTAATTTCGAGGCAGAGGCAGAAAAGATCTACGTGCTTTGCATCTTCTCTGAGGATAAGGACGTTACCCTCGCTCTTGAAAGCTCTGATGCCGATACTTGCCATACTGTGGAGGCAGGCGAAACTATCGTATATACCCGTGCTTCTCTTGCATACGACTTCACAGTGCGTCAGGCCGACAGAAAGGACCTTGATACCTTCTATTCAGCCTGCCTTGAGGCTAACGTTTCTGAGTATACAAAGGAATCTCAGAAAACCCTGAAAAATAAAATGAAGGCGGCAAAAGCTCTTCTCTGTACATCATCCGTAACTCAGGATGAATACGAAAAAGTATATGACGACCTTAAAAAGGCATTTGACGGACTTGATACATACGCCTCCGAGGATAAAATTGAGGAGACTCCCATCGTGGGACTTGTTCTCATCGGAATCGTAATCATTCTTCTGGCAGGCACGTTCGTCACCGCCCTTGCAGCAAGAAAAAAGATGAACCCCGATTCATAAATAAAAGAGCTGTTGCTTTTGCAACAGCTCTTTTTGTGAGATGTTTTGCGGAAACTTTTTTGAAAAAAAGTTTCCACACCTTCAAAAAACTTTAAAATTGGTATAACTAAATATTACAAGGCAAAAGAAAAGGTGCGGAGCACCTGAGCGATATAATCGCACACCAACACAAGAAAAAACAGTAAAAATGAGCTCGTTCATTTTTACTGTTTTTTCTTAGTGTTGCCTTTTGCCTTTTCGATTACTTTGTCTTTTTTGAAGTTTCTTTGCTACTTTCTTTTCAAAGAAAGTAGGGTAACTCCTTACAACAAAACCAGGATCTTATTATTTAAACATCTCTGTTGAAAGGTAGCGCTCTCCCGTATCCGGGAGGAGGGCTACGATTCTTTTACCTCTATATTCTTTTCTGCTTGCAATGATGGCTGCGGCATATACTGCGGCTCCCGATGTGATTCCCACAAGGATACCTTCCTTTGTTGCAAGAACCTTTCCCGCAAGATATGCCTCTTTTTCGCTTATGGTAATGATCTCGTCAACAACGCTCATATCAAGTATTTCAGGCTTGAATCCCGCACCGATGCCCTGCAGCCCGTGTGATCCTGTTTCTCCCTTTGAAAGGAAGGGGGAGCTTGCAGGCTCAACTCCTACAATTTTAATATCGGGGTTCTTTTCCTTGAGATACTTACCAACTCCGCTGATCGTTCCGCCTGTTCCGATTCCGGCAACGAAAACGTCTACCTTGCCGTCTGTATCCTCCCATATTTCAGGGCCTGTGGTCATGTAATGAGCAAGAGGATTTGCAGGGTTTATAAACTGACCTGCCACAACGGCACCTTCAATTTCCCTTGCCAGCTCCTCTGCCTTATCAATTGCTCCCTTCATACCGAGAGCGCCGTCTGTGAGAACTATCTCGGCACCGTATGCTCCGATAAGCTTTCTTCTTTCAATTGACATAGTATCGGGCATGACGATAATAACTCCATACCCCTTGGAGGCAGCAACGGCAGCAATGCCAATGCCCGTGTTTCCGCTTGTGGGCTCGATTATAACGCTGCCCTCGCCGATCTTTCCCTGACGCTCAGCCTCTGCTATCATAAAAGCGCCTACTCTGTCCTTTACGCTTCCCGCAGGATTGAAATACTCAAGCTTTCCGAGAATAGGCTCGTCAATGCCAAGCTCTGCAGAAAAATTGGCAAGCTCCATAAGAGGAGTTTTTCCTATGAGCTCTGTTACGTTTTTATATATCATGATAGTGCACCGTCCTTTTTATTATAGGTTAATTTTATCACCCAGCTCCACCTGTGTCAATGTTTACTTTTTTCCACAAATATGATAGAATAATAAAAAACTGTGCGGAGGTTTTCTATGAGCCTTGAAAAAACCTTTGAAATGATGCATTCGGGAGACCTTTATCTCCCTATGGAAAAGGAGCTTTTTGATTATCAGCTCCGGTGCCTTGAAAAGCTTTACGATTATAACGCAACCCGCCCCACCGAGCAGGAAAAGAGAAGCGAAATGCTTCGGGATATGTTTGCAGAAATAGGCGAAAACTGCTATATCGAACCGCCCTTCCATGCAAACTGGGCAGGAAAGCACGTCCATTTCGGAAGCAACGTTTACGCAAACTTCAACCTCACATTGGTTGACGATACCCATATCTACGTCGGTGATGCCACAATGTTCGGACCCAACGTAGTCGTTGCATCGGCAGGACATCCCATTCTCCCCGAGCTTCGTTGTCAGGGCTATCAGTACAACGCCCCCGTACACATCGGCAAAAACTGCTGGATAGGCGCAGGAGCTGTCATTGTCCCCGGCGTGACCATCGGTGATAACGTTGTAATCGGTGCCGGAAGCGTTGTCACAAAGGATATTCCCTCGGGAGTCGTTGCCGCCGGCAACCCTTGCCGCATTCTTCGCGAGGTTGACGACCGAGACCGTGAGTTTTATTTTAAAAACAGAAAGATTTCTCCCGAACTTTTTGAAAAATGATTTTTCCGTACTTTCCTTGAAAGGAAAGTACCAAAGGAACTTTATGCTGACAGAGAAATCAAAAGGCAAAAGCCATAAAAGAAAAGACCACCAAAATGAACAAGCTCATTTTGGTGGTCTTTTCTTTTATGGCATGCGCTGAAGGCGCGCAGGGCAACGCCCTGCATTTTGCCTTGCGACATTCAGCAAAACAATTTCTAAAGTTTTTTGAAGGTGAGGAGGAAGGAAAAACGATTGAGTATCGTTTTTTCAACGACGTAACTAAAACAAGGAGTATGCCGAGCCGAGTGTATCGAGCCGGTTTTAGAATTGATATTACTCTCATGCCTTTGCTTTTGCAAAGGCTGAGCGGGCAAGTTAACTCTCGACAATGTTTTTCTTTATGCCCGCGGATCGACTATGTTTTAGGAAGATAGAAACTTTTTTCAAAAAAGTTTTTGCATCACATCCCTTTAAGTATCTCGCAAACAAGCTGATACATTCTTTCGGTTGAAGGGATATTAAGTCTTTCTCGTGTAGAATGAACGTCTCTGAGGTCGGGGCCGAAGGAAATGCAGTCAAGTCCGGGAATCTTCTCAATAAAGAGTCCGCACTCAAGGCCTGCGTGGATAGCCATTACCTCGCCATCCTTTCCGGAAAGCTTTTTATAGGATTCAAGGACGAGGTCACGGAGGGGAGATACCTTTGCATACTGCCATGCGGGGTAATCTCCGTGGACGGATGACTCACCGCCGCAAAGAGCAACGGTTGCCTTTACTCTTCTGATGAGCTCCTCCTTCTGGCTTGTGACGGATGAGCGGACAGCAAAGCTGAAGGTGAGCTTATCGCTGTAAAGCTTCAGAACGCCCATATTGAGGGAGGTCTGTACAAGACCCTTGATATCTGCGCTCATCTCCTGCACGTGATAGGGGAGGATATAGAGGCATGAAAGAAGTCTCTTTGTGTCATCGGCACACACAGCCGCCTCGGCCTCTGCTTTATTTACTGTTACGCAAAGGGTGGGGTCGCTTGTTGCAAATTCGTTTTTATAAATTCCTGCGTATTCCTCAACCATCTGCAAAAACTGCGCAGAATCTGCCTTTGCAACTGCAACCACAGCTTTTGCATACTTGGGAATTACGTTGTCGAGAGTGCCGCCCTCAAGAGAGCAAAGCTGTATCTTTGCCTTTTCGCAAGCGTCATAAAGCATTCTGCCCATGAGGCGGTTTGCACTTGCTCGGCATTTATCAATTTCAACACCGGAATGTCCTCCGAGAAGACCGGAGATTTCAACAGAATAGTAGTCTGCATCGCAAAGCTCTTCTCTCTTGCAGTCAAGAGAGCAATTTACTCTTGCTCCGCCGGCACAGCCCGCAGTGAAGATGCCCTCCTCCTCAGAATCAAGATTGATAAGTCGCTTGCCCTTGAGACCTGATGTGTCAAGCCCCTGCGCGCCATCCATTCCCGTTTCCTCGTCAACGGTGAATACCGCCTCGATGGGAGGATGAGAAAGACTGTTGTCATCAAGAATTGCCATAATAACCGCAACGGCAATGGCATTATCACCGCCAAGGGAAGTGCCGTCTGCCCAGAGCCACTCACCGTCGGTGCAAAGCTTCAGGCCCTCCTTTTCCATATCGATGGTGCAGTCCGCATCCTTTGCGCACACCATGTCAAGATGTCCCTGAAGGATAACAGGCTCGCTTGACTCATACCCCTCGCTTGCACCCTTGTATATGATGACGTTGTTAAGACCGTCCTGATAATAGGAAAGTCCGTGCTCCTTTGCAAAATCCACGCAAATATCGCTGATAAGCTTTGTGTTTCCGGAGCCGTGAGGCACAGAGGAAAGAAGCGCAAAATATTCAAAAACCTTTGCAGGCTTGAGATTTTCAAAAGTATTCATAAATTTAGCCTTTCGTATAAAACTTCTTCTTCAATTATACTCCCCAAACCTCCCATTGTCAAACAAAAACAACCAGTTTCAAATTCATGTTTATCGTAAGAGGGGGACGGTCGCTTTTTTGAAAAAAAGCTCCGCAAAAAACTTTATAAAAGGATTCATTTAAGAGAGTTTTGTCTCTCTTAAATGAATCCTTTAAAGCCCTAACGGGCTTTTCTTCAAAGAAGTAACATCCCTTCTTCGATAAACCTAACTTATATATTCCTTTTTAAAGTTTTTTGAAGTGAGGAGGAAGAAAAAACGATTGAGTATCGTTTTTTCAACGACGTAACTAAAACAAGGAGAGTAGCGAGCCGAGTGTTTCGAGGCGTTTTTTAATTGATATTGCACTCAGGACTTTGCTTTTGCAAAGGCTGAGCGGGCAAGATAACTCTCGACAATCGTTTTTCTTTATGCCCGCGGATCGACTATGTTTTAGGAAGATAGAGGACTTTTTTACAAAAAAGTCCTTTGCATTATCTCCCCGACAAACTCGAATTTAGTGATAATAACAAAAAAAGAGCTGCCCGAGGGCAGCTCTTAATTTTTGAATTAGTGGATGATGAAACGCTCAGTATCCTTGTCGAATACGTGGATCTTGGATGCATCGAGAGCAACCTTGATAACGTCACCGGCTCTTGCCTTGGAACGGTTGGAAACCTTAGCAACGAACTTGTTCTCTTCGCTTGTGAGGTAGAGATAGATCTCAGAACCCATAAGCTCAGTAACTTCAACGTCTGCCTCGATAATACCGCCGGGCATAGCTGCGAGAGAGTCTTCATCGTCGTGGATACACTCAGGACGAATACCCATGATAACTTCCTTGCCAATGTAATCTCTGAGAAGAGGATTGTTGGACTTTTCGGGAGGAAGCTTGATGGAGGACTCGCCGAAGTTGAGGTAAAGATCACCTGCATCCTCTTCAACTTCGCACTCAACGAAGTTCATCTGAGGTGTGCCGATAAAGCCTGCAACGAAGAGGTTGATAGGCTCATCATAAAGCATCTGAGGTGTATCTACCTGCTGGATAAGACCGTCCTTCATAACTACGATTCTGGTAGCCATTGTCATAGCCTCAGTCTGGTCATGTGTTACGTAGATGAATGTTGTACCGATTCTCTGGTGAATCTTTGTAAGCTCGGTTCTCATTGTTGCACGGAGCTTCGCATCAAGGTTAGAGAGAGGCTCGTCAAGAAGGAATACCATGGGCTTACGAACGATAGCACGACCGAGAGCAACACGCTGCTTCTGACCACCGGAGAGAGCCTTAGGCTTTCTGTCGAGAAGGTGTGTGATATCGAGGATTCTTGCTGCTTCCTCAACGCGGCGCTTGATCTCCTCCTTGGGAGTCTTACGGAGCTTAAGTCCGAATGCCATGTTATCAAATACTGTCATATGGGGGTACAGAGCGTAGTTCTGGAATACCATCGCGATATCTCTGTCCTTAGGAGCTACATCGTTAACGAGCTTGTCGCCGATGAAGAGCTCACCCTCGGAAATCTCCTCAAGACCTGCGATCATACGGAGAGTTGTTGTCTTACCGCAACCGGAAGGTCCTACGAGAATAAGAAACTCCTTATCCTTGATCTCAAGGCAGAAGTCAGATACGGCTGTTACGCCGCCGGGATACTTCTTGTAAATATGCTTAAGGGATACACTTGCCATTTAAATATCCTCCTTGGCAGTCACTTGTTGCGGTAGAACACCGCACTTTACTATGCATTATTATATCAGTATTTAGTCATAATTTAAAGATGTTTTTTCTCCAAAATTGTTACAATCTCTTTGTGCAATTTGCTATCTCGGGGAATTGCACCGTTAAATATGACTATTTTAACTATTAATTTTTTCTAATAAAATTAGAATTAGATCCCCTTCATGGTGAGACCGATGCGCTTCTTTTTGACATCTACGCTCTTGATTTTAACACTTACGATATCTCCGACGGAAAGAACCTCGGAGGGGTGCTTGATGAATTTGTCGGAAATTTCGGAAATATGCACAAGACCGTCCTGATGAACACCGATATCAACGAATGCGCCAAAGTCGATTACGTTACGTACAGTTCCCTTCATGATCATGCCGGGCTCGAGGTCCTGGATCTCGATAACTCTGTCACGAAGGATGGGAGCGGTAAGGCTGTCACGGATATCACGACCGGGCTTTTCAAGCTCACCGATAATGTCCATAAGTGTGGGCTCACCGATGCCGAGCTTCTCTGCAACGGCAGCAGCACCCTTGGCAGTTACCTCACGGCGGAGAGTCTTGAGACCGCCTGCAACGTCTGCAGCTGTGTAGCCGAACTCGGAAAGAAGAGCCTTTGCCGCATCGTAGGACTCGGGATGAACGCCTGTGTTATCAAGAATTTCCTTAGAGCCGGGAACTCTGAGGAAGCCTGCGCACTGCTGATATGCCTTATCACCGATGCGGGGAACCTTCTTAACCGCTGCACGGGAGGTGAACTCACCGTTTTCATCACGGTACTTAACGATATTCTTTGCTGCAGTTGTGTTAATACCTGCGATATAGGAAAGGAGAGAATAGGATGCAGTATTGAGGTCAACACCGACGGAGTTTACGCAGTTTTCAACTACGCCCTCGAGAGCCTCGTCAAGACGGGCCTGCTTCATATCGTGCTGATACTGACCTACACCGATAGCCTTGGGATCGATCTTTACAAGCTCTGCAAGGGGATCCTGAAGTCTTCTTGCGATGGATACCGCACTTCTCTGAGTTACGTCGAAGTCGGGGAACTCCTCGGCACCCTGCTTGGATGCGGAATATACGGAAGCACCGGACTCGCTTACAACGATATACTTTGTGGGGTAGGAGCACTCCTTGAGAGTTTCTGCAATAAAGAGCTCACTTTCCGCAGATGCAGTACCGTTACCGATGGAAACGATGTCGATATTATACTTCTTGATAAGATCGAGAACGATCTTCTTGGACTGTGCGATTCTCTCGTGAGGCTTTGTGGGGTAGATAACGGCAGTATCGAGAACCATACCTGTCTTATCTACAACCGCAAGCTTACAGCCTGTTCTGTATCCGGGGTCGTAGCCGAGAACGGTCTTACCCTTGATGGGTGCCTGCATGAGAAGGTTTTTGAGGTTTTCGGAGAAGAGCTTGATTGCGCTCTCGCTTGCATCGTCAAAGAGAGTGGAACGGATCTCACGCTCGATGGAGGGAGCGATAAGTCTGTCATAGCTGTCGCAAACAGCACTTGCAACGTAGCGGTTTGCAGGAGACTTATGATTTGTAACCACCATATAGAAAAGATAATTGAGAATAATATCGATGCTGACTGTGATGGAAACCTTCAGCATATCCTCCTTCTCACCACGGTTCATTGCAAGAATACGGTGAGGGGGAACAGCCTTAACAGCCTCGGAGAAATCGTAATACTGCTCGTATACGCTCTCGCCCTCCCCTGCCTGCTTTGAGGAGATGGTGCCGTTCATAAAGGTGAGGCGGCGGATCTCACGTCGGTAGTCTGCATTATCGGTAACGATCTCGGCGATAATGTCCTTAGCTCCCGCAATGGCATCTGCAGCACTCTCAACACCCTTTTCTGCGTCTACGTAATTCTCAGCCTCTTCCTCGATGGAGGGAACGTACTCGTCCTTCTGCTCGAGAATAAGGAGAGCGAGGGGCTCAAGTCCCTTTTCCTTTGCAACTGATGCTCTTGTCTTTCTCTTAGGACGGAAGGGGCGGTAAATATCGTCAACCTCAGTTACGGTCTCTGCGGCATCGATTGCCTCGCAAATCTCAGGTGTGAGAAGACCCTGACCCTCGATGAGATTCTTAACGTCGTTCTTCTTCTCTTCAAGATTTCTGAGGTAGTTGAGTCTGTCGCAAAGCTCGCGGAGCTGTGTATCGTCAAGACCGCCTGTTACCTCCTTACGGTATCTTGAAATAAAGGGAACGGTATTTCCCTCGTCAAGAAGCTTTACTGTTGCCTCTATCTGCTCGAGCTTAATATTCTGTTCCTCTGAAAGTCTCTGTAAAATATCCATTTGTACCTCTGCGTTTATCCTAAAATATTTATTATTTATTCTTTATTATTCATTCTTTATTCTTTAACTTAAAGCTCTGAATTCATCATTCACCCGCAGCAAATTTCAAAGCCTCAAGCTCACCTTCGGTAAGCTCTCTCCATTCGCCCTCGGCAAGGGATTCGTCAAGCTTGACCGTGCCGAATTCCACTCTTTTAAGATAGGTTATAGAGGAGCCGACTGCCTCAAACATTCTCTTTATCTGATGGAATTTGCCCTCGGTGAGAGTTATGTAGCCCTCGCCGCCGCCAATCATTTCCACCTTTGAGGTTTTCGTTACGTAGTCGCCTATGTCAACGCCCTCGCAAAGACGCAAAGCCTCCTGCTCGCCTATCTCGGGGGAGCAGTGGTAGTAGTATGTTTTCTCCGCATGATGACGGGGAGAAAGGAGCTTGTGGGCCAGGGGGCCGTCGTTTGTGATTATGAGAAGACCTACGGTGTCAATATCAAGACGTCCGCAGGGGAAGCACTCCATTTTGGAATACTCGGGGGGCAGCAGCTTCATAACGGTGCGGGAATCGTCATCCGTTGAGCTGATATAGCCTGCGGGCTTGTTGAGCATAACGTAAACGTATTTGCGCCAGTTCACCCTTTCACCGAGATATACGACTACAGCCGTATTCTCGTCGATTCGCACGGAAACGTCCTTAACTGTCTTTCCGTCAACGGAAATAAGACCCTTCTTTGCCGCCGATTTTACGTCCTTTCGGCTTGCAATACCAGTGTCTGCAATGTATTTATCAAGACGAAGCATACTCCACCTCCTGTCGTTAACTTTTTTATTTTAACACAAAAAGCACAAATTGTAAACCTTGAATCTTTTTTATTTTCCTGTTATTGAAATTCGGGATAGAGAAATTAAAATTAGCGAAATGCATCTGCGCGTCATCCTGAGCGGAAGAAATATCCCAGTGGGATGTTTCTGGAGTCGAACCCGACCATAGGGAGGGCGCCCCTGTGGGGCGGGATCTCCCAAATTTGATAGACATGCTATCGGTAATCGTTCGTAGATCCTGCCCTCTGAAGAGGGCACCATCCCTTGGGATGGTTCGACTTCGTAAAACACCGCACTGTGGTGTTTTACTCCGCTCAGGATGACTCGCTGAGGGTCGCACCGCCAAACCCTCAGTTTGCATTTATATCCTTTCCTTGACAATCAATGCTTTTTTGTATATTATTATAATGGAAATGTTTAGGCATCGATGAATATATTGTTCCTTGATTCTACAGCCCTTCGGAGATAGAATTATTCTATAAATCTTTAATCCGGAGGAAAAATCATTGAAGCTTACATATATTTTTTCGGAAATTATATCAAAAATATTCTTCAGTGCCGTTATTTTTCAGCTTATGTTCATCGCTGTCGGTGCTGAAAGCGGCGCATTTTCGCCATCTTTCGTCATTCTTATGCTTGAGCATTCCGCAGCAGCTGCGGCCGTTGCACTCGGCGGACAGCTTTTGATGGAATACATACTGAAAAACGATATAAACTGATAAAGGAGGAATCGTCATGCTCTACAAAAAGGCTCTTGAATATTGCAAAAAAAGCGGAATACTCGATCTTATTAACGAATCAGGCGCAATAATCGTCGGCTTTTCAGGCGGAGCTGATTCGACGGTTCTTCTTTCATTTTTTGATAATCTCAGAGAAACCTTCCCCGACAAAATCTTGATTGCCGCTCACGTCAATCATATGATAAGAGGCGATGAGGCTGACCGAGACGAGGCCTTTTGCAAAGGCTTCTGCCTTGAGAGAGGCATTACCTTTGAAGCTGCAAAAATCGACGTCCCTGCCCTTGCAAAGATCTCGGGCATGGGTCTTGAGGAATGCGCAAGAGAGGCAAGATACTCCTTTTTTGAAGAGCTTTCAAAAAAATATCCCCGCTCGCTTATAGCTACCGCCCACAACGCAGACGATAATCTGGAAACACTTCTCTTTCATATCACTCGAGGAAGCGGAACAAAGGGACTCTCGGGAATTGCCCCCATCAGGGACAATAAGCTCATCCGCCCTCTCCTTTCCTGCACCGCAGAGGAGATACGCACCTTTGCAAAAAACAACGAAATTGATTTTGTGACAGACAGCACAAACCTTGAAACAGTATACACAAGAAATTCTATCCGCCACAAAATCGTGCCTCTTTTGTATAACCTTAATCCCCGTGCGCAGGATGCCGCCCTCAGACTTTCAGAGGCTGCCCGCCTTGACTGCGATTTTATTGAAAAAGAGGCAGAAAAAATCCTTGCAGACGGGATAACAAGAGAAAGGCTTGCAGACTTGCATCCCGCACTTTTCCAAAGAGTTATCCTCGCACTTTTCAAAGAAAGCTCAGGCACATTCTGCGACCTTTCCGAAAAGAATATCCGAGACTGCCGCACCCTCGTTTCTTCAACGAAAAACGGCAGCATATCCCTTCCCCGCCATCTTGCTTTTTTTGCAGATAAAAACGAAGCTTATATCGCAAAAGACAAAAAATATTTGTCCTCTGATGAAAAAAAAGCCGACTCCCCCATACAGTTACAGCCGAACGTTCCCCTTTACTTCTCAGACTTTTGCATCTTGCTCGGTCAAAACGGGAATTATGTTAATATAATTGATGAAAATGTTTACAAATTATCTTTACACGAGCGGCTCGACTATGGTAAAATAGATGGTAATGTTTGGATAAGACTGCGCCGTCCCGGCGACGTTTTGCGAAAAGGAGGCATGTCCAGAAAGCTGAAAAAGCTTCTGTGCGATGCCGATATTCCCCTGCGAATCCGCAACAGTCTTCCCATAGCAGAGGATGAGAACGGCATTATCTGCGTTCCCTATATCGGAACGAGAGACGGAGTCACCCCCTGCGAAACCACAAAAGAAATTATTAATTTAAGCATTTTTGAGAAAAAAGCTTAAAAAAGAAAGGATAAAAGCCATGACTGCAAACAAAAGTCTTCTTGATAACGATATTGCAAAGGTTCTTATTACTGAAGAGGAGCTTGATAAAACAGTTTCCCGTCTTGCTGAAGAGATCAGCCGCGACTATGCCGACAAGAATCTTCTTCTTCTCTGCATCCTCAAGGGAAGCATCGTTTTCTGCGGCGACCTTATGAAGAAGCTCACTATCCCCTGCGAGATCGACTGCATGAGAGTTTCCTCCTACGGCAGAGGCACAGTTTCCGGCGGAAAGATCAACATCCTTCTCGACCTTCACCGCTCTGACCTTTCCAAGAAGGATATCCTTATTATCGAGGATATTATCGACAGCGGAAGAACACTTTCCTACCTCGTTGACTACCTCTCACTTAACGGAGCAAGAAGCGTAAAGACCGTTTCCCTTCTTGATAAGCCCTCCCGCCGTGAGGTTGACTACACCCCCGATTACAGAGGCTTTGAGATTCCCGATGAATTTGTTGTAGGCTACGGTCTCGACTATGCTGAGGGCTACCGCACTCTTCCCTACGTTGGAATCCTCAAGCCCGAAGTATATACAAAATAAAACATAACCCTTTGGAGGAAATAACAGCATAATGAAGAAAAACGGTTTCAGAGTCGCCATATGGTACGTGGCGATGATCGCTATCGTTATCGTTGCCATTGCACTTCTTTACGGCGACGGAAACACAGGCGAAGAGCTTAAATACAGCGATATCATCGGCTATTTCGAGGACGGAAAGGTCCAGCGCTATGATATCGACTACGACACAAGCACCGTCCTTTTGGTGGTTGAAAAAACCAGCGAAAACGGCGAGGCTAAAAAGACGAAGATAGAATACGAGCTTGCGGATATCGATACGTTCCTTTCGGAGATCGCACCCTATACGGATAAGATCGATGAATATGACCGAATCCCCGCAAAGATCCTCCCCTGGTGGGTCGGCTTCCTCCCCTATCTTATTATCGCAATTATCTTTATCGCTCTGTGGTGGTTCATGATGAGCTCCGCAGGCGGCAGAGGAAGTAAGATCAACAACTTCGGCAAGGCAAGAACAAAGGCGGCAGATAAGTCCAAGGTATTCTTCCGCGACGTTGCAGGTGCCGATGAAGAAAAGGCAGAGCTTGAGGAGATCGTTGAATACCTCAAGGATCCCCAGAAGTTCACAAAGCTCGGCGCAAAGATTCCCCACGGCGTTCTCTTGATGGGCCCTCCCGGTACAGGTAAGACCCTTCTCGCGAAGGCAGTTGCAGGCGAGGCAGGCGTTCCCTTCTTCTCCATCTCCGGTTCCGACTTCGTTGAGATGTACGTAGGTGTGGGTGCTTCCCGAGTTCGCGACCTTTTCGATACTGCAAGACGCCATCCCGCTTCTATCGTATTTATCGACGAGATCGATGCGGTAGGTCGCCAGAGAGGTACAGGTCTCGGTGGCGGTCACGATGAGCGTGAGCAGACACTTAACCAGCTTCTCGTAGAAATGGACGGCTTCGGCTCCACAGACGGAATCATCGTTATTGCGGCAACAAACCGCCCTGACGTTCTTGACCCCGCACTTCTCCGACCCGGCCGTTTTGACAGACAGATCACAGTTAGCCAGCCCGACATCAAGGGACGTGAGGAAATCCTCCGTGTTCATGCACGCAACAAGCCCCTTGAGGCAGGCGTTGACCTTGGTGTTATCGCAAAGAGCACAAGCGGCTTTACAGGTGCCGATCTTGCTAACCTTCTTAACGAGGCAGCTCTCCTTGCCGCAAGAAAGAATAAGCAACTTATCGGTATGCTCGAGATCGAGGAGGCCTTCAATAAGGTAGTAGCAGGTCCCGAGAAGAAGTCCATGAGAATCAAGGACTCCGAAAAGCTCAAGACTGCTTATCACGAGGCAGGCCACGCAATTCTTTCCCACGTGCTTCCCCTTATGGACCCCGTTCACAGAATCTCCATTATCCCCAGCGGTCAGGCTCTCGGCTACACCCTGAACCTTCCCGAGGAGGATAAGTACAGCGTATACCGCAACGAGCTCAAGCAGAAGATCTCCATGCTTCTCGGTGGCCGAGTTGCAGAGCAGCTCATCTTTGATGACTTCTCCGGCGGTGCCTCCAACGACATCCAGAGAGCAACTCAGATCGCCCGTACAATGGTTATGCAGCTCGGTATGAGTGACCTCGGTCCCATCCTTTTCGGTAACGGTCACAGCGATACAGAGGTGTTCCTCGGCCGTGATATTTCACAGAGCCGTAACTTCTCCGAGTCTGTTGCAGCAAGAATCGATGAGGAGATCAACAAGATCATCACAGATGCTTATAACGAGGCAAAGCGCCTTCTTTCCGAAAACATTGAAAAGCTTCACTTTATTGCAAAATTCCTCCATAAGAACGAGATCATGGACGCAGAGCAGTTCCGCCGCGCTATGGAAGAGGACGGCATTACCTTCGAAGAGCTTGAGGAAATGGTAGCTGAAAGACGCCGCCGCAGCGAGGAGGAGAACGCAGCACGCGCAATCCAGATCGCTGAAAACGAGCGCCGTCGCGAGGAAGAAAGAAAGCGTCGCGAGGCTGAGATGGGCGCAACCAACGTTGATGCAAGCTCAACTCCCGCTCCCGAAAGCGATAACAAGGACGAAGAGTAATT
>JAZRRC010000015.1:0-9104 GCA_045650355.1 Candidatus Avispirillum sp.
AGTGCCGTCGCTTCTGAGTCCCATAGTGCAAATGCCGGTAACCACTTCAATATCCACGATATTTTCCCAGCCCTGAACGTCGGTTTCACCGAAAAGGCCGTTCTGTGTAGAGTATACTCTACCGTCATTTGTAACGCCGAAAACTGTGGTTGTGCCAAAGGAGGTATCGCCGTCACCGAGAACGATATCGCTCCAGCTGCTCCATGCACCTTGTTTTGTGGAGACAACCGTATTCTGCTCTGTTACGGCAAAGAAGTTTATGCCGTCTGTGAATATACCTTTGATGTTTGACAGAGTGGTGTTGCCGTCTGTTGATACAACAGTTCCGTCCTCCAGCAGGGCAAATATATTCGTTCCGATGGCAACTATATCCTTAACGTTGCTCCAGCCTGTTATGGTAGGCACAGAGGAGCCGTCAACGGTTTCGGTGGGGATACTTGAATAGAGGGATAATTCTTTGGAAACGTGAACTCTGCCGTTGTCAAGAAGAACAGCATAGTCCATACCCTTTACGGCATTGGTCACAGAGGTGAAATATTTATTGAGATCTCCGTAAATCTTACCGTCTTGAGAAATGGGATATATATTTCCGTCACCGCTCTTGATAAAGTCGGAAAACAGAGTATCAGCTGTAATATCTTCTCCCAGCCAATCGCTGGCGAAGATATGAAGCTTTCCGCTTTCATCGATAGCGCCGCCCTTCATACCGCCGAGGTTACTGTTTACTGCGCTTAATGCAGCGATATTTTCAAGGCTTTCTATTTCTTTCTTAAGCTCGGGAAGGGTGGTCACCAGTGTGCCGTCTGACTTCAGACCGATGGTACAGGGAACACCGCAATTACCCGTATATACGTAAACTATATCGTTCCATTCCGAAACGCTGCACTGGCGGGCATTGTCGGCTCCGTCTGCCACAACTGTTCCGTCAGATTTCAGACCTACGATATGGCTTGCGCTTTGAGAAATTGCAACGATGTTTGTCCAGCCTCTGGCTGAAGTTTCTGCACTGTTATTAAGGAATTGGAGAGTTCCGTTTTCAGTCAGGAATACCATGCCGTATTTTCCGTAGGAAATATCGGCAATTCTCTCCGAGGTGTTTATAAGCTCAAAGCTGCCTGTAGAGGAAGTGAAAAGTCGTACTTTTCCGTCTGTTCCCAGTATGTAGATAGCTTCGGTATTCTGATATGCCAGAGATTTTGCTTCAAAGTCAAGAGTATATTCACCTGAATTTGTTAACAGAGAACCGTTAAAAGACAAGGCGAAGGGCAGACCGGACACTATGTTATAGCCTGAGTTGCTTGGAAGAGTTTTAACGTTTTTATGGAAGCGGACGTCATTGAAGCCCTCGTAGAATATATTTCCCGCTCCGTCAAGGGCATATACGGTTGCGCTTGCTGCGAAAACCTCTTTAACGTTTGTCCAGGATGTGATTATTTCTTCCTGTATGTCAACGTCGGAGTTCCAGGGGTTACCCTTGTAATATACGGAGCCGTCGTTTCTGACAGCGATGATTCTGTCCTCATAAACAGAAACTCGGTTTCTGTAGATCTCAACGTCGGAGATCGTGAGGGAAAGCTTCGGAGCATCGTTGGATGCGTTGCTGTTCGTATCCACGGTCTCGTCATCGATCTGGGGCGCTGAGGTTTCATTGTTATCGGTGGGGGTATCGGAAGGCTTTGCAAGATGAACCAAAAGTCCCACGATAATACCAAGAACCAGAACGGCAACACAGCCGATAATGATCCATTTCATGCTGCTTTTCGGATTCTGTGAATTGTCAACGGGGGTGCTGACAGGTGCAGGAGGAGTATCGTCTTTTTTCGGGGAAGGGGAGATATTCTCCTCAGGCTTTTTCTTTTTGGGAGGCTCGGGCTTGGGGGGCTCGGGAGGGAATATCAATCTTTCGGTTGCATCGGCAGAATCATCCTCGTAGGTATCGAGAACCTGAGTCTGATCGTAGTCGATAACAAGAGGCATTGTCCCGTCGGCCTCCTGCTCCTGCTCGTGTTCTTCCTTTGAATCGGCAGATGCAAAGGGAGTAGTCTCTCCCTTAAGAGCGGAAAGCTCTCTGAGCATTTCCTCTGCAGATGAGAATCTGTCCTTCGGCTCGTATGCACAAGCCTTGAGAACTATGCTTTTAAGGGTTTCGCTTCCGTTTTTGGGAGGGGGAATAGGGTCGCCTGCAAGACGGCGGAATCTTGATTCCTCCTCAATTCCTGCTCTGATCTTTTCGGGGGGCAGGGGCATAAAGGGCATTCTGCGCTCATTCAACAGCCAGTACAGAACAAGTCCCAAAGAATATATATCCGATGCGCTGCCGTAGGGCTGGTTGTGGTATATCTCAGGCGCCATGTACTTGTAAGTACCGATCTTTGTGCCGCCAGAGGTCTTTTCAATAGTTTTTGCTATACCGAAATCTCCCAGCTTGAAATCTCCGTTGTCGGAAACAAAGATGTTCTGGGGCTTTATATCTCTGTGGATGATATTGTTCTTTTTACAAAGAACGAGAGCCGAGCAGATATCCTTAGCTACCTTCAAAACAGTATCCTCGGAAACATTTGCATCAAGATAGTTTGTGAGGGTAGTAAGAAGCTCCATTTTGATAAAAATGTTCCAGCCAAGGCCGTCCTCATGCTGAACGTATCGAACGTCCTCGCAGTTTACAACGTTTGCGCTGCCGTTCATTTTTTTCATAATGGAGTATTCAGAAACAATGCTTCTGAGGTGGCTGTGCAGGGTGGCGGTAACGCTTTCCTCGTCGTAGCCGTCGCTGTAAAGCTCCTCGATATCGCTTTTGTTCTGAGGGATCGTAATTACCTTTAGTGCGGCTTTTTCCGTTTCGTCAAATAATTGGCGATGTATTTCATAAACTGCACCAAAGCTTCCGCGTCCAATGAGCCGAACGGTTTCCCACCCGGGCCACAAAACGTCAAACTTGTTATCGTTCATGCTGTACCTCTTTAATAACGTTAGCTGCTGTTGAGTATCCGAGGCTGAGATCAATAACAGCTTCGGACTCACAGCAAACGATTATATAATTATATTTCATTATACAAGAATACCGACTGAAATGCAATATATTGTTGAAGGGATACGGCAGAAAATGTGATAAAGAGCCAAGGGGTGAAAGGAGCGGTAAGCTGTAAAATATAGGAGAAAACCGCTTCGCTGTTTTGATATACGATAATACCATATCGGTTAAGCGGATTAAAAAAGTGAGACACTTTTCTGTGTCTCACTTTAAATTTATATTCAGTCTGCAGCAGTGAAATACTGCGTTCCTTTATTCTTCGCCTTCCATGAATTCTTCAAGCGCTTCCATATAGCCATCGGGGAGATTGGAAAGCTCGGGGTCATATAATTCGTCGTCATCGTCGTCGTCAAAGTCATCACCGCCGAAGCCGCCGTTTTCCTCGATCATCTTGAATACCGCAACCTTGCGCTCAAGCTCGGGGTCGTATATAACCTCAAGAGACTTTTCATACCACTCAATGGCAGTTGCCATATTATACTCAACACCGTTTCCGAACTGATAGCAGCGGCCGATGTCTGCCATTGCAAGACCGTAGCCCTGGTTTGCAGATTTCAAGCAAAGATCAAAGGCCTTTTCGTAGTCTTCCTCAAGGAAGTCTCCTCTGAAATAGTAGCATGCAAGGCTGTGCTGGGAGGGGGCATGACCAAGATCTGCGCCCTTTCTGTAGAGCTCAACTGCCTTGGCTTTATCAGCTTCAACACCTCTGCCGTGCTCATAGCAAAGAGCAAGCGCCCAAACACCGTCGCCGTTGTCCTGAGCGGCAGCCTTCTCGGCAAACTCCAAAGCCAGTGCATAGTCATTTTCGGGGCCTGCCTGATCGAGAGAGCCACCGAGGAAAATATACGTTGCCGCAAGATCAGCCTGAGCCTGAGCATCTCCCTCGGCTGCGGGCTTTTCAGCTGCGACTGCCTTCTTGAGCTTTTCAATCATCGGGAGAGCATCGGTGTCTCCGCCCTCGGCGGCCTTTTCAAACCAGTATATAGCCTTTTCAAAGCTGCGATCCATACCAAAGCCCTTTGCGCAATGGAGGGCAAGGTTGAACTGTGCGTTTGTGTTTCCAAGCTCTGCAAGCTTTGTAAACCAATATACAGCCTGCTCGGCATCGGGATCAATATTGAAATCTCCGTTAAGATAAGACATTGCAAGGGCTTCCATCATATCCTCGTCGCCATCCTCGGCAAGGGCGATCTTTTCCTCAAGGGGCAGCATTTCGTCCATCCAGCTGTCCATGATCTCATTCTGATAGGGGCGCATCATCTGAATGCCGCCAAAGAGAGTTGTGCAAGCCATATCGGGGCGGTCCTTACCGGAAACTCGCTCAAATGCAAGCTCCTCACCGTCGAGGCGGACGATAATGCCCTCCTCGTCGAGATTCATATTTGAATATTCAGCTGTAAGCTCCTTGCTTTCGATATACATAGCAAGATATACTGCGGCCTTTATAAACATCGCGAGAACGTCGCCTGCGTTACCGCCCAGACGGCCGGAGTTTGCCAAAACCTCAGATTCTCTGCCGTCTGTGTAGAGTCTCAATCCGACGTCAGGGGATTCAATAAAGGCGCCGATCTCGCTTCTTACGAAAATCTTCACATCAAGACAGTTCTCACCGGATACTGCGGAGCAATAGAAGGGCTGGTCGGTGACGTCGTAGGCGAAATCGCAGTTCTGAATGACAGGGCAGCTATCGCTGAGCTTATTAAAGAGCCATGCGTGAACCTCACTATCAAAGAAAAAGCGAGCCTGTTTAATAAATTCGGTCATAATATTTTCTCCTTTTCAGACTTATTATTTTATATAGGCTGCAAAAATGCGGTCTGCATGCCCATATACTGCTATATAATATTGTACCAAAAAACGCCTGCTGTGTAAAGCGGTGATATACCCAAAGAGTCCCGCCCGATTCTGTAATTGTGCATAAATCGGGTCCGGCCTTGAGGATGCTGCTTTTTACACCTGCTCAAGCCTGAAAAGCATTACTCTTCCTGCAAGCTTAACTGCCGTTGAGGATTGTGCCTTCAACGGCTATACATCCCTTAAGACCGTCTACTTCGGCGGCTCAGAGGAGCAGTGGAATGAGATCGATAAAGCTAACAACACAGAGCTTGATACGGCAAATATCATTTTCGATTACGCAAATGATGTTAAGCCCGGAGATATCAACGGTGACGGACAGGTATCTGCAATCGATGCAAATCTTATCAAGAGAATCATCGCAGGAGCATACTCTGCAGATGACCTTGAAAACGCGGCCGAGGCTGCCGATATCAACGGTGACGGTCAGATTTCTGCCATTGATGCAAACCTTCTTAAGAGAATCATGGCAGGAGCATAAGTGACGCTTCCTAAAAAAGCCTGTTGCAGATGATGCAACAGGCTTTTTCTTTTTGTTGTTTGACCGTAAATTCGCTTTTCTGGGGAGTTTGCTTCTTCGAGGGAAAGCCCGGAAGTGCTGTCTTGAAAAAGCAAGGTCGGTGTGATATAATTTAAAAAACGGAGGTGAGTCTTGTGCTGAATGAAGCGCATTTCATAAAAATAATTGCGAAGTTTGACCGCTTTGAAAAGGTACTTAATCCTTATTTGTTTACTAAAATACAGTCTCTTCCCGTTTCGGCTTTCGTTTCGGATAAACAGTTTCATTCCCTCCCCTCTGACGATAAGTTTGAAAAAATAGATAGCGGCTGGAAATGGGGATATGAGGGTGCATACTGCTGGATAAAGGCGGAATATACCGTGCCCGAGGAGCTTTGCGGCAAGGATATTTTCGTTATGCCCCGAATGAGCGGCTCTGAGGCTATGCTCTGGGTAGACGGCGTACCCTTCGGTACTTTCAATACGAAGATAGTTTACACCTCCCACGGAAACCATTACTGCGGTCTTGTCAGAAAAGAAGCAAGGGCAAATGAAAAAATAGAGATCGCCGTTGAGTATTATGCAGGTCACTCATACTTCGGATGTAATCCCTTTTCCAAGGATATGCCTCAGATAAACAATTACTCCTTCTCCTTTCAGAGCCTTGATATATGCGTAAAGAATGATGAGATCTGCGATTTCTACTTTGATCTTAAAACCGTATTACAGCTGGCATACGAGCTGCCCGACGGAAGCTTTATGAAGGCAAATGCAATAAATGCACTTATCGAGGTTCATAAGCACATTTATTATTCTCCGGAAGACGTTTCAAAAAAAGAATTTTTTGATGCTATCAGGGCGGCACATCCGTATCTGAAAAACGTTCTGTCTCAGAAGAACGGTGATATGGCGCCTGTTGCAGGTATAATCGGTCATTCCCATATGGACACTGCGTGGCTTTGGCACGTTGGGGAAACTGTTAAAAAGTGCGCAAGGACCTTCAGCAATCAGCTTAGTCTGATGGAGCAGTATCCCGAGCACCGCTTTATTCAAAGCTCCGCCTGCCACAGCGATATGATGCGAAAGTATTATCCCGAGCTGTTTTCCCGAATTCAGGAGAGGGTGGCAGAGGGAAGATACGAGCCTAACGGAGCTGTGTGGGTGGAATGTGATTGCAATATCACCTCCGGTGAATCAATGATCCGTCAGTTCCTTTGGGGTCAGCGATTCACTCAGAAGTATTTCAATTTCAAATCAAATGCCTTCTGGCTTCCCGATACCTTCGGGTATTCCGCATCCATTCCTCAGATAATGAAGGGCTGCGGTGTTGATTATTTCCTTACAACGAAGATTGCGTGGAACGATACCAATGTTTTCCCCTATAACACCTTCTATTGGCAGGGAATCGACGGAACTCGGGTATTTTCCCATTTCAATACAACTCAGTCCTGGCCCGACGTAAAGGAGCTTCGTGCTTGCTTTACAAACAGCGGCAATAACCACGGTCAGCCAACGGTCACAAACAAACGTCTTTTGACCTACGGCTACGGTGACGGTGGCGGAGGCCCTCAGCTTGAGATGCTTGAAATGGCACGCCGATGCACGGATCTCTGCGAGGTGCCGAAAATCAAGTACACGACAGTGAGCGAATTTATGAAGGAGCTTGAGGATAGCTGCCATAATCCCGATACATATCGGGGAGAGCTTTATCTTGTGCTTCACCGAGGCACTCTCACAAATCAGCACGAGATCAAATATAACAACAGAAAAGCAGAGCTTGCCCTGCGAGACCTTGAGCTTCTCACCGTAAGCGAGAGCGCAAGGAGAGGTGAGCCCTGCAGCACAAAAAAGACAAACGAGCTTTATGAAACACTCCTTTTGAATCAGTTTCACGATATCCTCCCCGGCACCTGTATAAACCGTGCCCACGAGGAGTGCAAGACTCAGATGAGAGAATTGCTTTCATCGGCAAAGGAGCAGACAGAAAGAATAATAAAGGGAAATGAGGACTGTATTTCAATAACAAATACACTTTCCTTTGACAGAAGCGACGTTATTTTTATGGATGATGACGCAAGAAGCCTTGAGGGCGTTGTTCAGCAGACCTATACCGATATTGGCGGCAATAAAAAGCGCCTTGTCAGCGGTGTCACAATTCCTGCATTCGCTTCTGTTTCTCTCGGCTACGGAGAGGGAAGAACGTTGGATGATTCCCCCTTTTGCTATTCGGAAAGCACCTTGATCACTCCCTTTGCAAGGGTTGAATTTGACGAAAAGGGATTTATTTCCTCCTTTGTTGATATAAAGGCAGACCGTCAGCTGGTTGATGGTGAGCCCCTCAATACATTCCTTATGGCAGAGGATATTCCCGTAAACTGGGATAACTGGGATATCGATTCCGATCTTGAAATGAAGCTCAGACCCTGTGCAATCCTTCTTGAAAGAAGTGTTGTGTCAGCAGGAGACGTTGCATTTATTATCCGCTCAAAATATAAGATCAGCGAAAAATCCACAATAACCCAGGATATGATCTTCTTTGCCACGTCCCCCGAGGTTCGCTTTGATACTTATATGGATTGGCACGATGACCACAGATTCCTGAAGGTAGCATTCGATACCAACGTGCGTGAGGACTTTGCAAGAAACGAGATACAGTTCGGATACTGCAAGCGCCCCACAACGAGAAACAATTCAATAGAGCAGGCGAAATTTGAGGTATCAAACCATAAATATACCGACCTTTCAGAGCCGGGATACGGCGTTGCGGTTATGAACGACTGCAAATACGGAATATCGGTAAACGGCTCCGAGATGCGCCTGTCATTGCATAAGGGAGGCGTCCATCCCGATATAAAGGGCGATAAGGGATTTCATCGGGCGATTTATTCATTCCTGCCCCATAGCTGTGCTTTTGGTGCAGAGTCAGTAATTCAGCCCTCTTATATGCTCAACGTCCCCTGTCTTGTGTCAAAGGGCAATTATAAGGTCCTGCCCCTTGTCAAGGTGGATAAGCCGGGCATTATAGTCGAATC
Source organism: Candidatus Avispirillum sp. (assembly GCA_045650355.1). GTDB lineage: Bacteria > Bacillota > Clostridia > Oscillospirales > CAG-272 > Avispirillum. The sequence continues at coordinate 8,416 of JAZRRC010000015.1, forward strand.
CGTCAAGCCCTGCGAGGATGAGGACCGTGCATATATCGTCCGCCTTTATGAAGCGGAGGGAACACGAACAAACTGTAATATTAAGCTTTGGGACGGCGTAAAGGGATATACCTTCACAAATATGCTGGAGGAGCCTGTATGCGAATTTTCAGAAGGAAATACAGTTCAAAAGCAGTTCCGCCCCTTTGAGATAGTAACAATCAAAGCACATTATTAAAAAAAGCCACCCATAACGGGTGGCTTTTTGATTAGCGAATGAAACTTCGTGTTTATCGGGGAGTTACAAACTTAAATTTGATAAGAAAATAGAGCGAACAAGACAATTCTTCCCCACGCGGGATTTTAAAAAACTAACCTTAAAATGACTGTGCTCGCTCTGTCAACGCACGAGGCGTTGACCTAAGTTAGTCCTTCCCCCACAGATTGGGGGAAGGTGTCACTATGCACTTGTTATGAATTTAAGAAGAACTATATTCCCGGAGATAAAGCTCAAATTTTCGATATTGAACGGGGAGTGACGGATGAGGGTTGCTACCTGGGTGTGAACTATCTATAAAATAAGTTGAGCAAGATTATATAGACTGAACAACAACATATAAACAATCAAATATATCTTAACCATAATTCAAAAACAGTTCTTGTCCAGATAGCAACCCTCTTCCACCACCTTACGGCGGTCCCCCTTCCCC
>JAZRRC010000016.1:0-2372 GCA_045650355.1 Candidatus Avispirillum sp.
TTGCCTTCGGCAAATGATGAATGATATATCCCTTCGGGATATGATATATTCCCTTCGGGAATGTGAAGGTGCATTTTTGCTTTAGGCAAAAATGGATTTTGATCGAAATATAAGGAGTGTTTAAAATGGAATCTTACAAGAGAGAATTTATACAGTTTCTTCAGAGCGCAAACGTTCTGAAGTTTGGTGACTTTACTGCTAAGAGCGGCAGAAAGATCCCCTACTTCATCAATGCAGGCGAGATCAAGACAGGCGATCAGATCTCCAAGCTCGGCGAGTTCTACGCAAAGGCTTACCTCGACAAGGTAGGCAACAAGAAGTGCGTTCTTTACGGACCTGCTTACAAGGGCATTTCCATTGCAGTTGCAACAAGTGTTGGCCTTGCAAAGCAGGGTCTCGACGTTCCCTTCTTCTTCAACCGTAAGGAAGTTAAGGACCACGGTGAGGGTGGCGTATTCGTAGGCTACAAGCCTCAGGCAGGCGAGGAAATCGTTATCACAGAGGACGTTATCACTGCAGGAACAGCTATCCGCGAGTCCATGGAGATCCTCTCCTGCCTCGAAGGCGTAAAGGTTGCAGCAACATTCGTAATGGTTGACCGCAAGGAAAAGGGCCAGACAGAAAAGGGCGCTATGACTGAGATCACAGAGCAGTTCGGCTTCCCCGTATACTCCGTTGTTGACGTTTACGACATCATCGAGTACCTCGAAGAGGACGAAGCTAACCGTGAAAACGTTGAGCGCATCAAGAACTATCTCGCTGTAAACGGCGCAAAGGCATAAATTAAAGCAAAGGAAGTATCATTATGAGAAGCCTTATTGATATTATCGAATTCAGCCCCGCCGAGATCGATTCTCTCATCAGCGTGGCTAAGGATATTATCGCAAATCCCGATAAGTATTGCGAAAAGTGCAAGAGAAAGAAGCTTGCTACACTTTTCTTCGAGCCCTCCACACGTACCCGTCTCTCCTTTGAGGCGGCTATGCTTGAGCTTGGCGGTTCTGTTATCGGATTCTCCGATGCAAACTCCTCCTCCTCCTCAAAGGGCGAAAGCGTTGCAGACACAGCAAAGGTAGTCAGCTGCTATGCAGATATCATCGCAATGCGTCATCCCAAGGAGGGTGCTCCCCTCGTTGCGGCAATGAATGCATCCATCCCCGTTATCAATGCAGGTGACGGCGGACACTGCCACCCCACACAGACTCTTGCAGACCTTCTTACTATCAGCCGCCGCCTCGGCAGACTTGATAACTTCACAATCGGCTTCTGCGGCGGCCTTAAGTTCGGCAGAACAGTACATTCTCTTATCAATGCTCTCTCCAGACAGACAGGCATCCACGTTGTTCTCATCTCTCCCGATGAGCTCAAGCTCCCCTCCTACATCAAGAAGGACGTTCTCGAAAAGAACAATATGTCCTACGAGCAGACAGAGAGCCTTGAGGATGCAATGCCCAGTCTCGATATCCTCTACATGACAAGAGTTCAGAAGGAGCGCTTCTTCAACGAAGAGGACTACCTCCGTCTCAAGGACAGCTATATCCTCTCTCCCGATAAGATGGAGCTTGCAAAGAGCGATATGGCAGTTCTTCATCCCCTGCCCCGCGTAAACGAGATCAGCGTTGCTATCGACGACGACCCCAGAGCGGCTTACTTCGAGCAGGTTGCAAACGGTAAGTTTATGCGTATGGCACTTATTTTGAAGCTTCTCAGCGAAGCGGGAAAGATCTGAGGAGGGAACAAAAATGAAAATAGATGAAATCAAGAACGGTATCGTTATCGACCATATCCCCGCAGGCCGCGGCATGACTCTTTACGAGCTTCTCGGCCTTGACAGCCTCGATTGCCCCATCGCCTTCATCAAGAACGCTCCCAGCGCAAAGATGGGCAAGAAGGACATCATCAAGATCGATGCTGATATCACAGTAAACTTTGACATCGTAGGCTACGTTGCCCCCTCTGTTACAATTAACATTATCAAGGACAGCGCAATCTGCGAAAAGAAGAGCGTTTCTCTCCCCGAAACACTTAAGAACGTTATCAAGTGCAAGAACCCCCGTTGCATCACTTCCGTCGAGCGTGAGATTGTCCACGAGTTCAAGCTGACCGACCGTGCAAAGAAGATCTACCGCTGCATCTACTGCGAGCACCAGGCTTCCAAGTAAATAACAGACAACAGGCACAGCAGACTCTCTGCTGTGCCTGTTCTTGTTTTTGTGGGTGCAGTCTGATATACTGTAAGCAGTTAGATAAACTTGAATTTGACGAAGGAGGTTTTATTATGAAAAAGTTATCTATGTGTGTTCTGACAGCGGTATTATTACTCGCTTTTGGTGGATGTTCCCCCAAAGAAGAACCCGTACCTACATTCGTCA
>JAZRRC010000017.1:0-4883 GCA_045650355.1 Candidatus Avispirillum sp.
AGGCTATCGAGGAAGAGTTCGGCGTATCCGCTGCTCCCGTTGCTGCTGTTGCAGTTGCAGGTGCTGGCACAGCTCCCGCTGAGGTGAAGACAGAGTTCGACGTTGTTATGACAAGCTTCGGCGCTAAGAAGCTCGACGTAATCAAGGTTGTTCGTGAGATCACAGGTCTCGGCCTTAAGGAAGCAAAGGAAATGGTTGAGGGCGTTCCTTCTAAGATCAAGGAAGGCGCTTCTAAGGAAGACGCTGAGGCTCTCAAGGCTAAGCTTACAGAGGCTGGCGCAACAGTTGAGCTTAAGTAATTTAAACTTAACAAACAAAAAAACTGCTGTACTTGTACAGCAGTTTTTTTATTTTATCTTGAAAATTGAAAGTTAGAAACAGTTTAAAACAAAGTAGGGGCGAGCATTGCTCGTCCTATATATCAGCACGTGAACTAAACAAAATTTGATGCACAAACGAACGAAAACGATAAACGTAGCCGTAGGGGGGGGGCTTGCTCCTCCCGTTACAGGCGCAATGATTAGTTGTGAATATCGTTTCGATTCGAGGGAGGAGCAAGCCCCTCCCCTACGGATTTGATTTAAAGTTCATTCCATCAAATTAAGGTTGGGTGCTGGTTGCTTATAGTTTCGCCTCTGCGGAGGCGATTTAGGGCGCCGCCCTAAAAACCTGCGATTTTTTGAAAAAAATCGAGTAAAACTTTAAACTGAATTTGCTTTTCACAAAAAAGTCCTTTGCATCAATTAACGGTACTCTTTGCCACAACAACGCCGTCGCTCCAGGTGTGGGTCAGTGTTCTTTGTGAGACGACAGTGCCGTTTTGACGAAGCTTCAAATTAACGCATACCTTCAATAACCCTCCGTCGTCCTGTACCTTTGCTTTTGCAAAATATTTACCCCCCTCGGGGAAGGTATCACATTCGGAGTAGCGAATCACCGATTGGCGCAGCTCCTCGTAAAAGCCGTTCATACGTCGCGCGTTTTCCTCTTCTCTCGGTGTCCCCGTATCGCAGGTGAATACCGGTATCGCCACCGATGCTGCTTTTGTGCTGTAAAGATGCATTGTATATCTCATAGACAGTCCTTCTTTTTTTATATAGCATATGCGATTTTTTTATTTGTCATTCATATAAAAAATTATTATCCCTATTGTAATAGAGCCGGAGATTTGGTACAATTATAATATATATTTATTGTAAGGAACGGTAAAACGATGAATACTAAAGCTTATACCTTAAACGGCGCGGTTTATACCTTCGATGTTGAAACCGGCGCACTTCTTTCTCTGGAGCTTCCCGGTGTTAAGCCCATGATGTCCGAGGGCAAGGGCCTTTTCGACCTTGCATGGCCTGTTCACCTTGAATACGATATTCAGAGAGCAAATCCTACTGCAAATTATGGCAAATGTGCTCCTCGCTTTGAATACGAGGAGGGAACACTCACTATCGTTTACGATAAGGTTCCCTATACAATGCCCTGTGATGACGTTCCCGAGTACGAGGGCGGCATCTCTGCCGTTGTAACTTTCAAAGCACTTGAGGATGGCAAGTCCGTTTCTATGAGACTTAACCTCAAGAACAATTCGGGTGCAAATATCGAGCAGGTTCTTTTCCCTGATATGAACGGCATCGTTCCCACAGATACAGAGGAAGCAGAAAACCTCACAATGATGGGCGGCTCAATGAAGCCCTTCGTAAGACTTAAGAACACAGCAAAATCCCGTGAGACCTTCTTTGCATGGACAGAGACCACAAAGGGCGTATTCATGAGAGCAGGCGGTCTTCAGCAGAGAGCCTTCATCGGCAGATGGTACGACATCGGAAGCCGTAAGGGTGGTTTCTCCATGTACCGCCGTCACTGGGGTTGGGGTCCCGATACAAAGAACAACATGGGCTACGATGAGCAGCTCTGGATCAAGCTTGATAACAAGGTAAATAAGCTTCGCTTGGCTTCCATCCACACAGTAAAGGTTGAGGCAGGCTGCGAATACGATTCCGGTGAATACGTTATCACACCCCACCAGGGCGACTGGATCCGCGGTGTTGAGCCCTACCGCCAGTACGTTGTTTCCAACCAGAAGAGAGTTCTTCCCGTGCCTCAGAGAGTAAAGGAAATGCTGGGCTTCCGTACTATCTTCATGTCCAACGGATATGAGAAGCACCCCACAGACTACTCCTGGAAGTATGACGATTTCGAGACCATTGCAGACGATATGCTCGAGCACGGCATCTCCGACCTTAACGTATGGGGTCAGTTCAACTGGAACCTCCCCTTCGGTGAGCACCGCTTCTATAAGGAATGGGGCGGCTTTGAAAACTGGAAGAAGAATGCAGACAAGATAAGAGCTAAGGGTGTAACAATCACTCCTCTCGTATCCTGGATAAGCGCTTGGGAGGAAACAGCACGCTTCCTCGGCATCACAGAGAGAAGCGGCTCCTGGGCTGAAACTCCCGAGGCTATTCCCATGTTTGCGGCACCCTACTGTAACAGATGGGGATGCTTCCAGATGCACGACCACACAAATGAAACGTGGAAGGAAGAGATCCGCAAGGGCCTCAGATTCCTCCGTGACGAGTGCGGATGCCCCGATATCTGCTGGGACCAGTACGTTCTCGGTGATAACAGCGATGATTCCATCCGTGATATTATCCACGAGTACAGACTTGAAACAGAGAAGCTCTATCCCGGCACAGCATTCTCCTCTGAGTGCACACTTTATTACGAGTCCGACATTGACAATACAGACTTCACATGGAACTGGATCTACTGGTCCGAGAAGCGCGACTACAGACCTTATCTCCACATCGTGCGCACACTCCGTCCCAACATGAACGTAGACTCCACTCCCGAGTACGTTAAGTTCATCTTCATGGACAACCTTATGATGAACGTATATCCCTCCCATCCCGAGGAGTATAACGGTGGCGCGCTCATTTCCGAGTATCCCGAGTTCTCCAAGGCAGTAAAGACCTGTGCGTCCCTCAGAAAGGCATATCTCCCCTACTTTGCAGACGGCGTTATGGTTTCCGACTGTCCTCTTACTGAGGACTGCGAGGGCAGACTTACAGGTTATCTCATGGAAAATGAGAATAAGCTTCTTCTCGTAAACTACAGAGCGAAGGACGAAGAAAAGGCTCTCAGCCTTGATCTTTCCGACTTTATCAAGGGCGACAAGTTCTCCTATGTTGTAAAGGACGAGGAAGGCAACACAGTTCTCGAGGGCGAGATCGGCGCTACCGGTACTATTGAGTACAAGGGCGAGGCCGGCAAGCTCTATATGATCGAGATCAAATAATGCAGGCAGTATTTGAAAAGATCGCCGTCATGTTTATCATGATGGCGATCGGCTTTCTTTTAGGAAAGCTTAAGATAATAACAAACGACGGAAATCGGGTTCTTTCAAACATTTCGCTGTTTCTCGTGAGCCCCCTTCTTTCATTTATTTCCTATCAGAGAGAATTTTCCGCATCCATTGCGAAAAATCTTCTTGTGACCCTTGGACTGACAGCAGTGCTTTATGCCGTGCAGATAGCGATCGTCCTTCTGATAATCCCGAAGAAAAGGAAGGGAAGCGAGATCGAGAGAATGTCCCTTATATTCTCAAACTGCGGATATATAGGCATCCCCCTGGTTCAAAGCGTTTTCGGCAACGACGGAATCATCTTTCTCACAATGAATATAGCCGTTTTCTACGTCCTCACGTGGACTCTCGGCGTTTCATTGATGACGGGAAAGATGTCAATAAAGCAGACAGCGAAAAATCTTTGCACCCCTGCGATCCTCGCAGTAGTTTTCGGTGTAATATTCTTCGTTTTCAGAATCGATCTTCCCGATATTATACACGAGCCGTTGCAGTCCATCGGTGATATGAACACCCCTCTTGCAATGCTCATCGCAGGAAGCACCCTTGCGGGAACGAATATTGTAGGCTGCCTCAAAAAGGTGAGAGTATATCTTCTCTCCCTTATGCGCCTTATCATCCTTCCCATAGTGTGCCTTCTTTGCCTCTACGCCCTTTCATTTGCGGGGGCAGATCATATGGTCATAACTATCGTGCTGATTGCGGCAGCATGCCCCTCAGCCGTTATAACCACAATGTTTTCCCATAGATTCGGTGGCGACTCCGTATACGCCTCCGAAATTTTTGCAGTAACAACGATTCTTTCGGCCGCAACCATTCCCTTAATAATGTGGTTGCTTTCACTTTTTGGAATATCGGCCGGTATGTGAGGTAAAATGCATCCCATCAAACATTTTGTAACAATAACCCGACACAGAAACTGCGTCATCGCCCATTGCGCAAAGGCGGGAATTTTCTGGCAGGGACTCTTCCACGATATGTCCAAATATTCCCCCGTGGAATTCTGGAATGGAGCAAAGTATTATCTTGGCACCCAGAGCCCCAACGTGGCAGAGCGAAAGGAAAAGGGCTATTCCACAGCATGGCTCCACCATAAGGGCGTAAACCGCCATCATTTCGAGTATTGGACAGACTATAGCGCAGTCCTCAGAAAGATAGTCCCCATCAAAATGCCCCTCCGCTTCCTTGCGGAAATGTTCTGCGACAGAGTGGCAGCAAGCAAAATTTATAAGGGTAAGGACTATAAGGATTCCGACCCCTACGATTATTTCATCGGCGGCAAAGCAAACCGTGCCATCCACGAGGAAACCTCAGATATGCTTGAAAAGCTCCTCGTAATGCTGAAGGAGGAAGGCGAAGAAAAGACCTTTGCATATCTCCGCAGCCTTATAAAGAGCAAAAAGGAATATTGATAAATGCAGAGGACTTTTTTGTAAAAAAGGTTCTATCTTCCTAAAACATAGTCGATTAGCGTCGCCTCGAAACACTCGGCTCGCTACTCTCCTTGTTTTAGTTACGTCGT
>JAZRRC010000018.1:0-5988 GCA_045650355.1 Candidatus Avispirillum sp.
TGATGTAAAATGATTGGTAAAAATAATAATTGTGATACAACGTAGGGGCGAACATTGGGCGTCCTCGAACCGAAACGATATTTATCGTGTTAAATAATGTATGCAGGGGGGCGACCAATGGTCGCCCCTACAAATAACAAAGTAAAACGGCTGATTTCTCAGCCGTTTTTTTGCGTGTATGAGGGAGGAATCAGTCAAGTTCTGCAAGGCGCTCCTCACATTTCTTGAATCGGGGATCGTTTGCAATGATGTTATCAGATGTGGGAAAACACTTGTTATAGCACCAATGCATATAGAACCAGAAATTGCTTTTCAATTTCTCTACTCTTGCAATATCTCCTGCTTCTTTGGCTTTCTTGTAATCCTCAACAAGAATATCTGTCAGCTCTTCTATCACTATAAAAGTATTTTCAAAATCCGAAATTGCAATATAATCATTTGAAAGCCATGTATATCCTTTGATTGTCCACCACATATTCTTGGAATTATTAAATATTCCGTGGTTCAGCTTTATTGCTGCCAGAAGATCACGCCAAGCACTAATCGCTTCCTGCTTTCTTGCGTTTCCGTATATGGATATTCGTCTTGCTCTTACCCACAATGATGCCAAATACGAGTCTACTGCTTCAAAGCAAACCCTTTCGGAGATTTCAAGACACTTGTCATTATCATTCTTCTTATGGTAAATTTCCATAAGCATTTTATCTTTTATACATCCTCTGTCAGGAAGATCAACTGCAACAGATTCAGCCTTAGAAAACTCGTTTCTGTACAGATACGCCATAATAAGCTGTTCCTTTGCTTCAATGAGTCTTGTTGTATCTCTGTCGTAGTTGATTATCGCTGTTAACAGATTCACTTCCTCATCATAAAGAGAATCCTCCTCTTCCTGTGATGCCTTGTAGCAATAACGATTTGCAGAATATATAAATCCATCAATACTGCGTGCGCAATTAAGTTTTACTGCATAATCAAGAGGATATTTCTTCAAATGCTCTTTATAAAGAACATAGCTCTCATAATAAGCATTATTCTCATAGCTATATACATTCTTATTTGCCCAAATTTCGGATATTTGAGCATAAAGCTTCTCTCTATCCGCCTTTTCGTCGCCGCCGACGCCGAGGAGGCAATCTGTGGTTACTCCGAGAATTGCCGCAAGGGGAACAAGAAGAGAGATATCGGGCATTGACGTGTCACATTCCCATTTTGAGATAGCCTGCACCGATACCATGAGCTTTTCGGCAAGCTCTGCCTGTGTTACCTGCGCTTCTTTTCTTATAAGCTTTAATCTTTGTCCGAAGCTTAACATAGTTAGTTCTTTCCTTTCTTTCTATTGAAACGATGCATCTGTTTTCTGTGTTTATTATAGCAAATCGGCACAGGCAAGTAAACATACACTACAGAGAATAGAGCTCATCGGTTTGGTTGATTTTAGGGTGAATCTATATGGGTTTATGTTTAGATACAGGTTTGACGAACAGATTGAAATAAACAACGTAGGGGCGAACTGTATTCGCCTAACATCAGCACGCGAGCCAAAATGAAATTGAATCGGTAGGGGATGGCGCCTCGACATCCCTCATTTCTGAACAATAGCATCAAATTAAGAACACCTATATTTAATATTTGGTTCTCGTGCTGATACATGGGATGTCGATGGCGCCATCCCCTACCGTTAGATTAATATTTTTGTATGTATATCAAATTTTATTTCTGATAATTTGCAGATTTGCGGGCGCACACAGTGCGCCCCTACGATTTTTCACAGATTGTATCTCCTTGACAAACACGAATTTATATGTTTAAAAAAGTAAAAGCCACCTTTCGGTGGCTTTTGCTTTACTTATAAAATTCTGACACGTATGCTACCGCTTCCATGGCATCGCGGCAGTATTTGTCGGCACATATCGAGTCGGCGTATTCCTGGGTGAGTACGGCGCCGCCAACGATGATCTTTGTTTCAGGGGCCTCGCGATGGAGAAGAGTGATTGTTTCTGCCATTGCGGGCACCGTCGTTGTCATAAGAGCGGAAAGTCCGACAACGGGGCATCCCGTTTCTTTCACCTTATCAAGGATTTTCTCGCATGCTACGTCGCGGCCGAGGTCGCAGACCTCGAATCCATAGCTTTCGAGAAGCACCTTTACGATATTTTTGCCTATATCGTGGATATCTCCCTTAACGGTTGCAAGGACGATACTGCCCTTTGTGCTCTCGCCCTTGGGGAGCTTTTTCTTTACCTCATCAAAGGCTGCACTTGCCGCCTCTGCTGACATCAAAAGCTGAGGGAGAAAAGCCTTTCCCTTTTCAAATGCATCGCCAATCTCCGAAAGGGCGGGGATGATATGGTTGTCTATCACCTCAGTTGCAGGAAGCTCTGCGAGAAGCTTTTCTGCCTTGCAGGCCGCTTCCTTTACCATTCCTCTGACGATTGCAGAATGGAGGGTTATTTCAGTATTCTGAGACTTTAACTCCTCTTTAGGGGCGCTCTGTGCGTATGAGATATAGTCGGCACAGCCGAAATCAAGGCCGTGGAGAGCGCGGTATGCGTGGTAGCTGTCCATCATACCCTCGCTGTAGGGATTCATAATTGCCGCATTAAGTCCTCTTTCAAGGGCGGATGTGAAGAAGGCTGAATTTATCTTCTCTCTTTCGGGAAGTCCGAAGGAGATATTGGAAACACCAAGGCTTGTGAGGATTCCTCTCTCTCGGAGCATTTCGATTGCCTTTAAGGTAACGAGGGCGCTGTCGGCCTTTGAGGAAACTGTGAGGGCGAGGGGGTCTACGATAATATCCTTTTTATCGATACCGTAGTCTGCCGCCCTTGCGATGATTCGCTCGGCAATCGCAACTCTTCCCTCTGCTGTTTCGGGGATTCCAGTTTCGTCAATTGTGAGGGCGATAATCGTGCCGCCGTATTTCTTTGCAAGGGGGAACACTGCCTCCATGCTCTCCTTTTCTCCGTTTACGGAGTTTATGAGAGCCTTTCCGTTATAAAGACGGAGAGCCTCCTCCATTGCCTTTTTATTGGTAGTATCTATCTGCAGGGGCAGGTCTGTTACCGCCTGAATCTCACGGACAGCGGTCTTCATCATTTCAATCTCATCGATCTCGGGAAGACCTACGTTAACGTCAAGAATATGCGCGCCGCGCTCCTCCTGACCTACAGCCTCGGAGAGAAGATAGCTCATATCGCCTGAGCGGAGAGCCTCTTTTACCTTTTTCTTTCCCGTGGGGTTAATGCGCTCACCGATAAGAACAGGGTCTGCACCAAATTCTACAGTATGGGTATATGAGGAAACTACTGTGAAGCTCTTTTTTTCGGGTGCATTATAGGGGATATCCGCTACCGCTTCCACAGTTTTTTTGATATATTCGGGAGTTGTTCCACAGCAGCCGCCAAGAATCGATGCGCCTCCCTCTGTGAGCCTTCTCATATAGTCTGCAAACTCAGCGGGGGTGATATCAAACTCGGTTTTGCCATCCCTTGAAACGGGGAGACCTGCGTTAGGCTTAACTATCACGGGGACTGAAGCATACTTTTTAAACTTCTCGATGATGGGAAGCATTTTATCGGGGCCGAGGGAGCAGTTCATACCAACTGCATCAACGCCCATGCTTTCAAGAAGGGCTATCATCGCCTCGGGAGTAGATCCTGTCATCGTCTTGCCCGAGCCGTCGTACACGTTTGTTACAAACACGGGAAGGCTTGTATTCTCTTTTGCTGCAAGGACTGCCGCCTTTGTTTCGTAGCAATCGTTCATCGTTTCAATTAAGATAAGGTCGGCTCCGTGCTTCTCGGCAAGGCGGGCATTCTCCGAAAAGACCTCTACTGCCCTTTCAAAGGGAAGGTCTCCGAGAGGCTCGAGAAGCTTTCCCGTGGGACCCATATCGAACGCTACGAAGCGGTCGGGCTTTCCCTCTGTTGCGGCTCTTGCACACTCGATTGCCACCTTTATATACTCCTCGCAGTTTTCGTACTTCAAGGAATTTACACCGAAGGTATTTGTTGCAACGATATTGCTTCCTGCCTCGAAATAGGCGCGGTGGAGGGCTTCTATCTTTTCGGGCGCAGTTAAGTTCCACGCCTCGGGGGGAGTTCCTGCAGGAAGTCCCATAGACTGGAGAACTGTTCCCGTTCCGCCGTCAAGAAATATTCTTTTTTCTTTTATAAGATTTCTTAAATTACTCATTTTCAATTCCAACTATTGCGGTTATTGATTTCTGGGGCTTCATCAGAAGTCCCTCTGTTATAGTTATTCCAAGGGTCTTTTCGCTGTCTAGAGCCTTCAGTATCATGGGCTGAATCTCAAGGGGGAGATCGCCGTATCCCGGTGAAAAGCGTTTTTTCGTTTTGCCGTAGCCGTTAAGTATCTCCTGTGCTCGGTCTGCCGCCGCCTCAGCATATGCGGAAAGAAGGGCATCTGCCATAAAATGCTCGCTGACAGAAAGGCGTGAAAGACGAAGAAGAAGTCGTTCAGCTCCCATTCCGAGAGTTACTGCAAAGACAAAGGATTCCTCGGATTTTCCGAGAGCATAGCTTAAATTCTTGCTTTGAACCTTCAGAAAGCCGAGATCCACCTCATCATTTTCACAAGAAACAGGAACACGGACAGCCGCCATTTTGCAGTCGATTGCCGACAATATCTCTCTTTTTATGCTCTCTGCCCCCTCAGGGGTAATGCCTCTCGGCATACCGAGGCGCTGTGCTGCCTCGTTTTCGCTGAGACTAAGGTGGAGGGCATCTATTTTTTCGCAGATCATTTTATGATCTCCGAAACGTTTGCCTTTATTGCCGCCGCAACGTCGGGTTTATTCATGGAATAAACGTGAACTGCGTTGACACCGTTTGCAAAAAGATCGATTATCTGCTGTGTTGCAAATGCGATACCTGCCTGCTTCATAGCCTCGGGGCTATCACCGTATCTGTCTACGATACGAACAAAGGGCTGAGGAAGCGCATTATTTGAAATAGACATTATTCTCTTTATCTGAGCCGCATTGGTAACGGGCATGATTCCCGCAACAACGGGCACGTCCACACCGCCTCGCATCATACGGTACATAAAATTATAGAGGATATTATTATCGAAAAACATCTGGGTTGTCAAAAATTCAACTCCGGAATCCACCTTCTTTTTAAGGTTTTCAATATCCTCACGGCTGCTTGAGCTTTCCGGATGGGTCTCAGGATAGCAGGCACCTCCGATAGAAAAGCCGCCAAAATCCGAAATTTCGCGGGCAAGCTCGGAGGCATACTTAAATTCAAAGCTCTCGGCGCATACACCGTTTGGAATATCTCCTCTGAGAGCAAGGATATTCTCTATTCCCTTTTCACGAAGATTCCCAAGCTCACCTCTTATTTTTTCTCTCGTTGAATTTACACAGGTAAGATGAGCAAGGGGAGTTACGTTCTTTTTTACGAGATTTTCGCAAATATCCGCAGTATATGCGGCAGTTGTGCCTCCTGCGCCGTAGGTTACGCTCATATATGAGGGAGAAAGGTCTGCAATGGCTGATGCCGCACCCATTACGCTCTCAAACTTATCGTCAGTTTTAGGGGGAAACACCTCAAATGAAAGGCTGGGCTTTTCTCCCTTGATTATATCGATGATCTTCATATCCGCCTCCGCAGATAAATTTGTTATAATAAATAATTATACATCTCTTTTCAAAATATTGCAACAAAAAAAGGAGCCTTTCGGCTCCTTAATTTTTGATTACTTAATGTACTTCTTGAGAGTGTCTGTTGCTGCAGCAACGTCGAGAGAGGAAGTGATAACGCACTTAACGTTGCACTTCTCGCAGAGAGCGTTGATCTTATCAAGAGCAGGCTCAAAAGCTGCGATGTCGTCCTTGCAGATCTTGAGAGCGGAATCAATGAAGAGATCGGTAACGTCGTGGTTGCTTGCAAGAATACCTGCTACCATTCCGTAAAGAGTATCAGCACTGTCAACACCGTAATGTTCTGTATCTATAAGTCTGCA
>JAZRRC010000019.1:0-5869 GCA_045650355.1 Candidatus Avispirillum sp.
CCCTTATCGTAAAGCTTCATAAATACGGTCTGAACCGCCTCGGAGCAGCCCTCGTCAAGAGTAAAGCGCTCACGTGTCCAGTCGCAGGAGGAGCCAAGCTTCTTGAGCTGCTCGATGATCCTGCCGCCGTACTGCTTTTTCCAGTCCCATGCTCTTTCAAGGAAGCCGTCACGGCCGATATCGTCCTTTGTGATGCCTTCCTTTCTCATAGCCTCAACGATCTTCGCCTCAGTTGCGATAGATGCGTGGTCTGTACCGGGAAGCCAGAGAGTGGAGAAGCCGCTCATTCTCTTGTAGCGGATAAGGATATCCTGAAGAGTGTTGTCAAGGGCGTGGCCCATGTGGAGCTGACCTGTGATGTTTGGAGGGGGAATAACGATAGAATAGTGGGGCTTTGTTTTGTCTATTTCGGGAGTGAAATGACCTGCTTCGCACCAGGAAGCATAGATTTTGTCCTCAAAGGAGGCAGGATCATAGGTTTTTGTAAGTTCCTTTTTCATTTTATATAGTCCTTTCGATAGTTTTCAAATAAAAAAACGCCCTGCAAAAACAGGACGCAAAAGCGCGGTACCACCTGAATTCGCCTGTAAGGCGCACTCTACGGAAACTAACATTTCCTTTTCCCTTAACGCGGGAATACGGCAAAAGCTAATGAGGGTCGCCCCCGTTCACCAAAGCGGCTCCGAAACTACCTTCAGCTGCTGTACCGTACGGCATCCCACCATCGCCGCTCTCTTTGACAGCCAATACAGCCTACTCTTTTTCATCATAGCCTTTAGATTTTCATTTTAGCATAGAAAATTTTGATTGTCAAGATTATATTTATTACAAGATAGAACATTTCGAATTTGGGTTTGTCGGGGAGGGGGTACGGTCGCTTTTTTGAAAAAAAGCTCCGCAAAAAACTTCAAACAGGCAAAGATAACAAAAAGGCAAAAGCCACGTAAAGGAAAAGACGGTAAAATGAGCTCGTTCATTTTACCGTCTTTTCCTTTACGTGGCAGGCGCTGTAGGCGCCGCAGGTCTTACGACCTGCATCTTTTGCCTTGTACTCCTTGGGATTCCCTTTTTAAAGTTTTTTGAAGTGCAGAAACTTTTTTTCAAAAAAGTTTCTGCATTTAATACCCTACTTCACTATCAGCGGTGTGCCGTCGGAGAGGTCGTGGCGGCTCAGGTGGTTTGTGCGCTCGGCTTCGCCCATTTTTGAGCGGCATTCCTTGGCGATATCCCAGATGCGCTTTCCCTTTTCGGGGTAGCATATGCGGATCGTGCTGCCGTCGGAATCCGTTTTGTCACGCATACCGATGACCGCCTCCGTAACGGGGGAGCGCTTTGTCAGCTTTTGCGCCTCGGCAAAGATGGAGATCTCGCATCTTCCCGTAATTTTTGAATCCTCAAGGGAGCAGTCGATCTTTCCCGCAGAGGTGTGGACGTGCCATACGGCTTCGGCCATCTGAGCTGTGTCGAGGGCGGGGCATTCGTATTTTACGGGAACGGAGAACTCCTCTGTTATAACGTCCCCTCCCGATGCGATGAGCGCCTTAAAATTGCAGACACCTGTGAAGACCGCAGTCTTATCCTTGGTGTCAAACCGCTCGAACTTCGCGTCTGCCGCAGCCGAAATGATGCGGTCGCCCTCCCCGCGCTCGCTTTTTCTTCTGCCCTCACCGGAGACTGTAAACGAGCCGTTTTCAAGGCAGATAAGGCTTTGCACGGTCATATCCCGAAGGGAGGGAGTGAGGGCATATTCCGTGGAATAAATATCCTCCGTTGCGAAAACCTCGTATGGCTTCTGGCAGATTGCGTCTATATCGTATTCCGCATCGATGGAGAGTGTGCCGTCGTCGCCCCCTTCAACGGTGGCGGATGCCACTCTGCCGTATGCGGCGCACTTAAAGCTCTGATCGATGCCCTCGCAGGATATCCTTTCCTCTATGGGAAGGCTGCAGGTCTCGGTTTTGTATATGCCGTCCGCTGAAAGAACAAGACAGCTGACTACAGCCCTGCCCTTGACTGTCACAGAATCGTGTCCGGGGGCGGCTGAATCGATAAGCACCTTGCCGTGGCATATGACGGGCTTTGCCCCTGAGGTCATCCTGTGCTCTCCCGAAATATTACCTGTGGACTGAAAGCTGCGGCAGTGCGTTGTGGGTATCTGCGTTTCAAGTCGCTCAAGAGTGCGCTTTGCCATGCCTCCTGCAGGGCTTGAGTCCTCGTTTTTTATGTTCAGCGTGCATTCCTCGCCCCGGCTTGCACGAATTCGGCTTTTTACTTTAGCCTTCAGAGAAACCGTTCTCGGAGCAAGAGGGCGGCAGACTATCGATTCTGCAGTGCTTTCTGCTCTCACGTCAGCACTTCCTCCCGAAAAATCCCGACCGATGGGGATCGATTGGGTGTATTCCGTAACGTAGGGCACCGAGGAAAGGGCGCCGTCGTCGCCGATGTAGAGAAGATTGAAGGCAAGAGTGCCTCCGATTTCCAGATTTCCGTCTGAGAGGTATTTTGAATCGGGGAGAGCCTCTGCCGTTACAGAGACCACACGCCGTATCTCGGGGTAGTAGTCGGGCATAGTAAATTCGCCACCTGCCTCCGCAGTCTGCATAATATCAAATGCGGGCACAAAGAGCCGAGTGTCCTTTTGTTCAAGAGCTGATCTATCCATAAATTCCGTCCCTTCATATGTTTTTCACGGCATTATATGCACGGATTTTGAGGATTATACCCCTGCGCGTTGCATTTATTCAATAGATTGCCCCTTGCCAGAAAATCGAGGATATGGTATACTGTTTTTGTATTTCACAGGAGAAAACCGCAATAAATGAAAAACATTTTCACAAGCATTGATAAAAGAACTATGATAATCGGCGGCGTGTGCCTTAGCGTTGCTGTTGCTGTTGTCATCTTTTTTGCTATATATTTTTCTCTTTCAAAAAACGAACAAAAGCCCGAGGTGGAAACCACAGCTCCCGCAGATACAACGGCGCCTGTCAGCGAGTTTGATACCTCGCTTGTGGGCGAGGGCGATACCGACCCCGAAAACACCGAGCCCGATTCCGAGGAGGGTAGCGAGGTCGATGCCAATGATATCAGCGCAAAGCAGGGCAGGTCTCTCGGTATCGACGTTTCAAAATGGCAGGGAAAGATAGACTGGAAAAGCGTAAAGAGCGCAGGAATGGATTTTGCCTATATCCGCATCGGCTACCGAGGGGAAAACGGCAAGATATATAAGGACGATAATGCAGATTATAATATTCAGAAGGCAGATGAGGCTGGACTTCTTGTGGGAGTCTATTTCTTCTCCAATGCCGTTGATGAAAAGGAAGCCGCAGAGGAGGCCCGCTGGACTCTTGAGGCTATCGAGGGCTATTCCGTTTCCTATCCCGTGGTCTACGATTGCGAGGGCTTCCGCTCAAAGGACAGCAGGATGTATCTTGTTTCAAGAGATCAGAGAACGAAAAATGCTCTTGCCTTTTTGAAGACCGTCACAGATGCGGGATACGAGGCGATGCTTTACGGTGCCCGCAACGAGCTTTCCGATTCCGCTTACTGGAATATTTCCGAAATCGAAAGGGAATATAAGGTCTGGGTGGCTCAGTACCCCAAAACCACCTACCCCGAAAAGGAATTCCCCGATTACAGCGGCAGCTTTGATGCGTGGCAGTATACAAACAAGGGTAAAATTTCGGGCGTTTCCGGCAGCGTTGATATGGTGGTCTGCTATTTTGAAAGACAGAAATCAGCGCCGAAGAACGAAAATAAAAGGCCCACAAATGCCACAGCTCCACTCACCGATGAGGAAAAGCTGTACACCGAGGTGAACGAAAAGGTCACCGCCAAGGATATGACAAACCTGAGAGAGGGCGCAACAACGAAAAGTAGTATCGTGAAGACCCTCTATAACGGCGAGACCGTTGTGCGCACAGGAGTGGGCACAAACGGCTGGTCAAGGCTTTTATATAACGGAAAAACAGTTTATGCAATAACAAGCTATCTCACAACAGACCTTTCCGTCAGCACCCAGCCTCCCGTTGATCAGGACGTTGTTGACGGGCAGAATTTCTCTCTGAAGGCCGACAGCGTAACGGCAAAGGAGATAGTCAACCTTCGTGCCCGCCCCTCCACCTCATCTGAAATTCTCGGAACACTTGAAAAAGGCACCTATCTTGAAAGAACTGCCGTCAGCGACAAGGGCTGGTCCCGCCTCACCTACGAGGGCAAGGACGTCTATGCCGTGACTAGCTATCTGACAACGGAGGTCCTTGAAAAGGAAGAGGAAACAACAGCTCCCGAACAGTCAAAGCTTGATAGCATGGTGTTTGAAGAGGTAGACCAGCAGGTAACTGCAAAAATACAGACAAATCTCAGAACTCTTCCCACAACAGAGGGAAGCGAGGTAGTATATACCTTGAAAAACGGCGAATATATACAGCGTATCGGCATCAGCGACAGCGGCTGGTCAAAGCTTCTCTATAACGGAGAGGTCGTTTACGCCATATCGTCTTATCTTGAAGAAAAAGAAGATTAACAGGAAAGGAGGAAGCACATGAATCTTTTGTCACCCGTAACGGAGCTGAGGGGCGTTGGCAGCGCCAAGGCTCAGGCACTTGCAAAGGCGGGAATTTTTACAATATGGGATCTCGTTCATCACTATCCCCGGGCATATCAGAACCGCGGTGAGATAATGACCGTCAGCGAGGCGGCAATGATTTGCAAAAGAGACGGCGCTTGCCCTCCCGCAGCCTTTATTCTGACGGTGGCATCGGAGCCTAAGGTCAGCATGATAAAGGGCAGAATGACCCTTGTGAAGCTTCGCGCCTTTGATGACAGTGGCTCCTGCGAGCTTATATATTTCAATCAGCCCTTCCTCCGGGACGTTTTCCACACAGGCGGAATGTTCCGCTTCTGGGGCAGACCCACCTATGAGGCAGGCAGGCTGAAGCTTTCCTCCCCCATCTACGAAATGTATTCCCCCGAGGTGCCCTTAGCCCCCATCGTGCCCGTGTACCCTCTTTCTCAGGGGCTTAGCCAGAAATTTGTTCAGACTCTTGTAAGGGAGGCTCTGAAGATTGCGGCAATAGAGCTTCGGGATCATATGCCCGAAAATATAGTTGCAGATAATTCTCTTTGCACTCTTTCCTATGCTCTGAGAAACGTTCATCTTCCCCAGAATATCGAGGCATTGGAAACAGCACGCAGGCGTCTTGCCTTTGACGAGGTGTTTTTACTCTCACTTGCCATGAAGGCAGGCAGGGTAAAAACGAAAAGCGAGAATGCCCCCGTCTTTGCCGACAGCGATATCTCTCCCCTTCTGTCCCTTATGCCCTTTGACTTGACAGGAGCGCAAAAACGTTCCATTGGGGAAATTTCCGCAGATATGTCAAAAAAGGAGCCCATGTGCCGAATCCTTTGCGGAGACGTTGGCAGCGGTAAGACCGCAGTTGCGGCGGCAGCGGCATATATAGCGGCAAAAAACGGCTATCAGTGCGCTCTTATGGCGCCCACGGAGATCCTTGCAAAGCAGCACTACGCAGACCTTTCCGAGCTTTTTGAAAAGCTTGGCATAAAGGTTGCCCTTCTTTGCGGCTCGATGACAGCATCGCAGAAAAAGAAGGTTCGGGAATCCTTAGCAGCATCAGACGGCCCCCTTATCGTTATCGGAACTCATGCCCTTCTTTCCGACGGAATCGAATTTTTCCGCCTCGGACTTGTTATAACAGACGAGCAGCACCGCTTCGGTGTAAATCAGCGAGCAGCGCTGAAAAATAAATCAAAGGGCGCCCATTCTCTCGTAATGAGCGCAACTCCCATCCCAAGAACTCTGTCCCTCGTTATCTACGGAGACCTTGACGTTTCCCGCCTTGACGAAATG
>JAZRRC010000020.1:0-1707 GCA_045650355.1 Candidatus Avispirillum sp.
AAGCTCTTCGCAGTTTTCTGCGTAGGTCACAAATGCACCGAAATAGTTGCCGTTTGAAAGATCAGATGATATATCATCGGTAATCTTTTCAATACCTGCATCGGTAATGGCTATAATTCCGTAGCCTGATGTGGAGATATGTCCGTCTCCGCTTTCGGGGCAGATAAGAAGGAGAGCACCGTCGTAGCTGTAGCCGTTATAGTCATAATAATCATCGGCATAAACCTCGGGCCATTCGCCGTCAAGGCTTTCAACGGTGAGGATAACTACGTCAATATCATGCTCGGCTCTGATTCCTTCAAGGGTCTGGAGAAGGGTCTGCTCCTCTGCAGTGGAAAGAACGTCGGCATTGTCAACAATCAGGGGTGTTGTGCTTTGTGCAAAAGAGCTGATGCACAAAAGTGTACAAAGGAGGGCTGTTAATAAAACGGAAAGTATTTTTTTCATTAGCGAACCTCCTTATATAAGCCACCAAAGGTATGAAAGTGCAAATGCTACTGCACCGCATACCGCGGTAAGTCCTATCAGCCATTTGGTAAAGGCGCCCTTGTCAAGGGGGAGGTCGCCGACAAGCTTTCCGGTCTGACCGTTCATTGCAAAGGTGTATTTCTTGCCTTCCCATGAGGTGTTGAGGATCCAGACGGGGAAGAGAGCATATTTTGCCTTTCCCTCGGAGAGCTTGATCGATGAGTGCTCGGGAATAACTGTAGAGTATCCCACAACTGTGGATGCAAAGGAATCCTCGGTGCTTTTTTTGATTCTTGTGTTAGCACGAGAAATGCTTTCCTCGGCATTAACGTCATATCTGTCGGCAAAATAGCCTGCAAGATATGCGGTCTGGAAATCAATGGCATCCTTGAAATCAAAGGGCTCGATAGATTCCATAAGTGCATCGTCCATCTTTGTGGAACCGTCAACAGGAACGTTTGCAAATCCGATGGATCCGCCTCTTGATACTGAGAAGAAGCTTGTTTCCGTGTAGTTGTAGTTGCTGTCGCTCCACATACGGACACGGGTAGCCTTGTAGCGGATGTTTGCATCAGCATCGGCATCGTAAAGCCAGAAGGGAACGTATAATCCCTTTATCTCGTCAAGATGATTTTCCTGCTTGAAAATTTTAGGGAGAAGAATCTTTTTCTGATAGTGCTTTTTTAATGCTTCCTTTGCTGCTTTTTTGTCGAGCTTGAAGGGGATGATAAGATCAGGCTTCAGGTCTCCGGAAAGCTGTCCCATCATAACGACGGGATTGTCGCAGAAGGGGCAGCTTGTGGCTGCCGTTGTTGCATCTCCAACGATTTCGCCACCGCAGGATTTGCAAACGTAGGAGCGAAGACCGTCTTCCTCGCCCTCCTGCCATTCACCTCCTGCCTTGGAATCCCAGGAGATATCGTCCGGAGTGTCAGATTTCAGATCTTCATCGTATGCAGCAAGGGTCTCGGGCTCAAATTCCGTATCGCAATAGGGGCACTTGAGCTTCTGGAGCATTGCATCAAAGGCAATGGCTCCACCGCAGCAAGGACATTTATATTCTTGAAGAACTGTCATATTCAGTTCCTTTCTTACTTAATGTCGTTATCGTTAAAAGCGTCACCGCATTCGGGACAGAACTTGGGAGGATTCTTGGGGTCCTCAGGCTCCCAGCCGCACTTGTCGCAGCGGTAAAGGGGAGTGCCCTCAGGCTTTTTCTGACCGCACTCTGTGCAGAAC
>JAZRRC010000021.1:0-11446 GCA_045650355.1 Candidatus Avispirillum sp.
ACATCAAGCTCCCCATGGGTGCAGGTGCTTATAAGGTAACAGACACAAAGAACTCCGATTCTCCCTCCGAAAGCGAATTCTTCACAAACAACGTTGTATACTTCAAGGCTAACAACAACTTCGAGACTGTTGGCGAGGGTATCAACAACGCAAAGATCGAAAAGATCCGTTACCAGGTTGTATCCTCTCAGAACGCTATCGCAGCTCTCGAGGAAGGCAACGTTCACTACATCTCCCCCGCTCTCACAAACGATAACTATGACAAGCTTGACAAGCTCAAGAATAAGGGCATGGTTACTCTTACAACTGACCAGCTCGGTTACGGTTACGTTGGTATCAACGCAGCTAAGGTAAACGACATCAATATCCGTAAGGCTATCATGTGCGCTATGGATACATCCCTCGCTCTCGACTACTACCGTGCAGGTACAGCAGAGCAGATCTTCTGGCCTATGTCCAAGGTAAGCTGGGCTTATCCTACAGGCACAGACGAGACATACAACGGCTTCGAGTATCCCCCCGCAGACGGCTGGAGCAAGGAAATTGCTACAGGCTACATTGAGCAGTACATGCAGGAGGCAGGCGTTTCCGCAGGCGACTCCAGCCTCAAGATCAAGTTCACAATCGCAGGCTCCAACCTTCAGGACCACCCCACATACAAGGTATTCCGTGATGCAGCTGCTCTCCTTAACGAGCTCGGCTGGGAGGTTGAAGTAGTTTGTGATACACAGGCTCTTACAAAGATCAATACAGGTTCTCTCGAGGTTTGGGCTGCAGCTTGGTCCAGCGCTCTCGACCCTGACCTTTACCAGGTTTACCACAAGGATTCCACAGCAACAAGTACACTTGCATGGGGTTACAACTTCCTCAAGACAAGCGGTACTGATGAAGAGCTTGACATCCTTGACGAGCTTTCCGAGCTTATCGATGAGGCTCGTGAAACAAACGACCAGGAAGAAAGAAGCGAGCTCTACATGGAGGCTATGACTCAGATCCTCGACCTCGCTATCGAGCTTCCCGTTTACCAGAGAAGCGTTCTCTATGCATTTAACTCCAAGGTTATCAATAAGGACAGCCTTCCTGAGGAGAGCGACATGAACCCCTATTCCTCTCCCCTTGACCGTATCTGGGAAGTTGAATTTGCTAAGTAATTAATTCATAAAAACAGAAAATGCTGAAGTATATTTTAAAAAGACTGTTGATGTCCATACTCATACTTCTCGGCGTTTCAATGATCATTTACTTCCTCATTCGTCTGATGCCCGTCGATTTTATTCAGTCTAAAATCGACGCCATCAGCCGAGGAGGAGCGACAGTAAGCCAGGAAACGCAGGATGCAATGTATGCAATGTACGGACTGGGCGACGACAGCTTTCTCGGAATCCTCAAGGGATACTTCTCATGGCTCGGTGCCCTTGCAAAGTTTGACCTCGGTACAAGCTTTGTTTACGGACTCCCCGTAGCTCAGGTTATCTTTGAGCACATGGGAATCTCCTTTGCTATTGCCCTCATCGCTACTATCTTCGAATTTATGATCGCGATCCCCCTCGGTATCACAGCCGCAACTCATCAGTACGGCTTCCGTGACTACCTTGTTACCGTTCTCGTTATGATCGGTATCTCCCTCCCCTCCTTCTTCTTCGGTAATATGCTGAAGGACTTCCTCGCTTTGAAGCTGGGATGGTTCCCCGCTTCCGGTCTTGTTGATGCTACTGCATCCTACACAGGCATCCAGCTCCTCGGCGACTACTTCGTTCATATGTTCATCCCCATTCTCACGATCGTAATCCTCTCTATCGGTGCACGAATGAGAATGACAAGAACAAATATGCTTGAGGTTATGAACTCCGACTATATCAGAACTGCTCGTGCTAAGGGTCTTTCCGAAAACGTTGTTATCAATAAGCACGCTTTCCGCAACACCCTCATTCCCCTTGTAACAAGCCTTGCAGGTCTTCTCCCCTCCCTGTTCTCCGGTGCTATCATCACAGAGCAGGTATTCGACCTCCCCGGTATCGGTAACATCGCTCTCGATGCAATGAACCGCGGTGACATTCCCTTCATCATGGGCTACAATATGTTCCTTGCACTTCTCTCCGTACTCGGCGTACTTCTCGCTGACCTTATGTACGGACTTGTAGACCCCAGAGTAAAGCTTGAGTAAAGGAGGCACAGCAATGGAAGAAATCAAAAACACTGAAGAGCTTGAAGCAGTTCAGGAAATTGAAGAAAATGAAGTGCCTCTTGATAAGAACGTGCGCCTCATGTCTCCTACCAGAATGGTAGTTCGCAGATTTTTCCGTTCCAAGCTCTCAATCGTCGGTCTTATAATGGTTGTCGGCCTTTTCCTCTTCTCCTTCTTCGGTCCCCTCGTTTATACACAGTGGGGCGAGATCGAGCTTGACGAAAGCGGAAAGACCGAATACTCCGTTTCCCAGACTACATATACAGTAGACGGCGTTGAATACACAATGCGCCAGACTACTGAAAAGTATCTTAAGGACAACGCCCTTGCGGCTCCCTCCTCCGAGCACCTTCTCGGAACAGATAAGGAAGGCTACGATATCTTCGTTCGTCTTATGTACGGCGGCCGTATCTCCCTTACTGTAAGCTTTATTGCAGTATTCCTTATCACAGCCCTCGGCGTTATCATGGGTGGCCTTGCAGGCTTCTTCGGCGGCGTTATCGACAACATCATCATGCGTGTCTGCGACGTCCTCATCTGTCTGCCCGGTATCCCGATCCTTCTTATCATCAGTACCATCCTCGATGCTTCCGATATCGATAAGAAGTACAGAATCTACCTTCTCATGATCTATCTGACGTTCATCTCCTGGCCCGGCACCGCACGTCTCGTTCGCGGACAGATCCTCTCTCTCCGTGAGCAGGAATATATGGTTGCAGCTGAGGCTATGGGTTACTCCACATTCAGAAAGATCTTCAAGCACCTTGTTCCCAACGTAATGCCCCAGCTCATCGTTTCAATGAGCCTTTCTCTCGGTAGCATGATCCTCTACGAGGCAACCCTTTCCTACCTTAATCTCGGTGTTAAGGCGCCCTATGCTGCCTGGGGTACTATGATCAATATTATTTCAACAGACCAGGACATCCTTCAGCATTACCTGAACGTTTGGGTTCCTGCCGGCGTTTGTATCGTAATCGCCGTTCTCGGATTCAACTTCATCGGTGACGGCCTCCGTGATGCCCTTGACCCGAAAGCGAGGAGATAAACATGGCTAAGAATAACTACCTTTCGGGAAAAGAGATAAGAAAGATCGCCCGCGAAAATGCAAAGGTTATGAAGCGCCTTGAGGCTTATAAGCGCCGCAAGTGCGACGAATCCGAATATATCACAGCAATGCACGATCCCGCGAATATTCTCGAGATCGATAATCTTAACACATACTTCTTCACTGAGCAGGGCGTTGTTAAGGCTGTTAACGGCGTTTCTCTCAATATCCCCAAGAATGCAACTGTTGGTATCGTAGGCGAGTCCGGATGCGGTAAGTCCGTAACAAGTATGTCTGTTATGAGACTTCTTCAGGGCCCTACAGGTCAGATCTATTCCGGTGAGATCCGCTTCGCTTCCAAGGAAGAGGACGGCACCGAGAAGGTTTACGACATTGCAAAGATGCCTATCCGCGATATCCATAAGATCCGCGGAAATCAGATCGCCATGATCTTCCAGGAGCCAATGACTTCCTTGAATCCCGTATTCACCATCGGTCAGCAGCTCGATGAGGTTACCTTCATTCATAAGAAGGGCGCCACAAAGGAGGATGCTAAGGCAAAATCCATGGAAATGCTCAACCTCGTTGGAATCGCGGCTCCCGAAAGAGTATACGCTGCATTCCCCCACGAGCTTTCCGGCGGTATGAGACAGAGAGTTATGATCGCTATGGCTCTTGCCGCAGACCCCAGACTCATCATCGCAGATGAGCCTACAACTGCTCTTGACGTTACTATCCAGGCTCAGATCCTTGACCTTCTCCGTGACCTTAAGGATAAGATCGACGGCTCTATCATGCTCATTACTCACGACCTCGGTATCATCGCTGAGATGGCTGACTACGTTGTTGTAATGTACGCAGGTAAGGTTATCGAGCAGGGTACTGCAAAAGAGATCTTCCACAACCCCATGCACCCCTATACAATCGGACTTCAGAAGTCCAAGCCCACACTTAAATCCGACAGCGATATGCTGTTCAATATTCCCGGTAACGTTCCTAACCCCGTGAATATGCCTAACCACTGTTATTTCAAGGAAAGATGCGACAGATGCGTAAAGAAGTGCTCCGGCGATTACCCCGGCATGGTTCAGGTAAGCCCCACTCACTACGTTTCCTGCCATCTCTACGAGGAGGGATCCTTTAATGGCTAAGAAAGTAACATATGATATTTCAGATGTACCCGCAGCTGATAATCAGGCAACTCTTGTTCCCGATTACGATCCCGAAGTGATCCTTGAAGTCCGCAACCTCCGTAAGACCTTCCCCATAAAGAAGACTATCACAGGTAAGGTAACTCAGGAGCTCGTTGCGGTTGATGACGTTTCCTTCACCCTCAAGGCAGGCGAGACTCTCGGTATCGTTGGTGAGTCCGGATGCGGTAAGACCACTCTCGGTCGTGCCATCCTCAAGCTCCACGAGCCCACAGGCGGCCGCATCATCTTCGAGGGTCAGGATATTACAGACCTTAAGTCTAACCAGATGAGAGAGATCCGCAAGAAGATGCAGATCATCTTCCAGGACCCCTATTCATCCCTTCCCCCCAGAGATACCGTTGGCGGTATCCTCTCCGAGCCCGTTGAGGTTCATAAGATCGTTCCCAAGGCTGAGGTTAAGGACTACGTTCTCGATCTCATGGATAAGTGCGGTCTTCGCGATTACTACTTCGAGCGCTATCCCCATGAGTTCTCCGGCGGTCAGCGCCAGAGAATCTGTATCGCTCGTGCACTCTCCGTAAACCCCAAGCTCGTTATCTGTGACGAGCCCGTATCTGCTCTTGACGTTTCTATTCAGGCGCAGATCATTAACCTTCTTAAAAAGCTGCAGAATGATCTTGGACTCACATACGTGTTTATTTCTCACGATCTTTCCGTAGTTAAGTATATCTCCGATAAGATCGGCGTTATGTACCTCGGCTCAATGGTGGAATTCGGAACAAAGGAGGACATCTTCTCCAGTCCCCTCCATCCTTATACACAGGCTCTGTTCTCCGCTATCCCCCATCCCGATCCCGACGTGAAGATGAACCGAATCATCTTAAAGGGCGATATACCCTCCCCCGCAAATCCCCCCAAGGGCTGCCGCTTCCACACTCGCTGTCCTCATGCGATGCCGATCTGTAGTGAGCAGGCTCCCGAATATAAGGATTACGGCAACGGCCACTGCGCTGCTTGTCACCTTCTCTGATCTTTCAGGCTATGGCTAAAAAAGAAAAGAAGAAGAAAAAAGAAAAAATCAGATATATTGACGACGGAAGAACTATCTCCGATATGTCAGGAGTCCACGACAGCATGGGGTGGGCCAAGCGCGGTACCACCTCAAGCTTCGGGGAAATCTGGAGAACGTACTGGAATGCGGTTCGCATGATGTTTCTTCCCATGCTGGTAGTTCTCGGCGCTATCGTCCTTCTCTATCTGATTCTCACAATCGTATTCTGGATAATGATCTAAAGAATACGCAAATTTATTGGAGGCAATATGGAAAACGAAAAGAAACCTAACTTCTTCCAGAAGATCGGTGAGATCATCAAGAAGAAAAAGCTCCTCTTCATTATCCTTGCTATCGTTCTTGTTCTCGCAATTGCAGGCGGCGTTTGCGCTGCTATCTTCCTCGGCGGCGACGGTATCGGCTCCGGAAGCGGCAACAAAGATAAGAACAATAAGGATAACACAACTTATACCGTAACCCTTAAGACAAAGGGCGGTATGGCTCTCTCCGAGATCGACGTATACATCTACGAGGCTAAGGATCTCAAGGAGCTCAACACTTACGCAAAGACAGACTCCGAAGGTAAGGTAACCTTCAATATCCCCGAAAACGATAAGTATGCAATCGTTCTTAACGGTGTTCCCGACGGCTACAACGTTAAGGAAAGCTACAGCTTCAAGGACAAGTCTGCAAAGATCGTTCTTGAGTCCGCTCTTATCACAGACAAGAGCCTTAACGATGCCAAGACCCTCGGCCTCGGCGACGTTATGTACGACTTCAGCGTTATGGACAGCACAGGTAAGGAGATCAAGCTCTCCGAGATGATGAAGGACAAGGACCTCGTAGTTCTTAACTTCTGGTTCTCCACCTGCTCTCCCTGCCTTTCCGAGTTCCCCATCATGGATGAGGTTTACAAGGATTATAAGGAAGACGTTGAGATCATCGCTCTTAACCCCCATCCTACAGACAACGCAGAATCCGTTAAGTCCTTCCATGAGTCTAACGGCTACAGCTTCACAATGGCTGCTGCTCCCAACGCATGGTCTGCTATCTTCGGTGTTACAGGCTACCCCACAAGCGTGTTCGTTGACCGCTACGGTGTAATCTGTCTCGTTGAGGTAGGTGCTATCACATCCAAGCGTCCCTTCGTAAGCGCATTCGATCACTTCGTTGGCGACGATTACGAGCAGAAGCTCTGCACAGGCGGCATCGGCGACCTCATTACACAGGTTAAGCCCACATACGAGATGCCCTCAAGCGAGGAGATCGGCGCTATCATCAATAACGGCGACATCAACGTAACATACCGCCCCGAAACAGAGGACGAAAATGCTGAATACATCTGGCCCTTCATCGCAGGCGAAAAGAACGGTCAGAAGTGCATCTACGCTTCCAACCAGGGCTTTGAGGATACATACGCTATCATGTATGCAGACGTTGAGCTCAAGAAGGGTCAGGCACTCGGTATTGACTACCTCATCTCCAGTGAGCGTCTTAACGACATCCTTCTCGTTGTTGTAAACGATGAGGATATCTTCCAGATCTCCGGCGTTTCCACTCCCGAGGAATGGAAGACCTGCTACCCCGTAGTTGCTGATGAGGACGGCACATATACAGTTGCCTTCTGCTTCATCAAGGACTCCGATACAAACGAGGGTGACGATACAGTTTACATCAAGAACGTTCGCGCAGTTGATGCATCTGCTATCGACACAGAAACATACCTCCCCCGCTTCGCAGCAACAACTAAGGATGACGGCGAGACATACTCCTACGTTGATATCGTTCTCAGCCCCGTTGACGGTTACTACCACGTTGGTACAGTAGACGGCCCCATTCTTCTTGCTGACCTTACAAACTACACTCCCTTCTCCGAGGAGGATTCCGTACAGATCATCGTAACTGAGGGCCGTGCGGACGTTGACGGCGTCAGCCTTTACAACTGGAAGGCAGACGGCGGTCTCGGAATGGTTCAGTACTTCTCTTACGCATCCAACTCCACAATCTCCGGTATCTGCCCCGTTAACGAGGAGCTTGCAGGCATGCTCAAGCAGGTTGCTACTGTTGCAGGCTTTGATTCTGAGGACCCCAACGAGTGGCTCAGAATGTGTAAGTACTTCGCAGCATACGGCCCCGGAGCAAAGCAGCTTGAGGACCCCATCAAGGGTGTTGCGATCACAGCTCCCCTCTCCTGCACACTCGGTAAGGACGTAGCTACAAACTACTTCTACTATGACCGCGCTATCCACCCCAGAGGAATGTACGCAAAGTTCGTTCCTTCCCAGTCCGGTGTATATCGCTTCACATCCAAGAGTGACTATGCAGACGGTATCGATGCATGGATCTTCGACGAAAACGGCAACAACATCTACACATACGAGCACGATGAGAGAATGTATTCCGATCCCATCAACTGCTCTATGGTTTACTACATGGAGGCAGGCAAGTCCTACTTCATCAACATGGCATTCTGGGATATCTACGCTACAGGCTATATCTACTATGACGTAGAGTTCCTCGGCGCATCCCTCGAATTCTTCCGCCTCTGCTCTCCCGGATACTTCACCTACGATGCAAACGCTGCAGGTGATGAGATCTATGCAGTTATCTCCGGCGGTATCACTCCTGTTCTCGGCGCTGACGGTCTCTACCGTGAAAGATCTGAGGGCAGCCTTATCTACGCTGACTTCACAGGTATCACAGGCGTATTCGGTCAGTCTATCCTCCAGATGATCGAGATGGGCGGCTTCGGCTTCTCCAAGTCTGAAACTGACGGCGAGATCCTTGCTTACCTCAAGCAGAACGGCGGCGACGTTGAAAAGACAGACGAATTCCTCAAGACCCTCTGGGGCGAGGACTATGACGCAAACTGCGAGCTTTACCAGGTTGAGGACATCTTCGATGGCCGCTACCACGGTACAGGCAAGGACTACACAGAGGAAATGCGTGCATATGCCGCAAAGATCGATAAGTCCGGCACAGAGCGCGACGGCTGCGTTGTAGTTGACCAGCGCCTTGCAGAGCTTCTCCAGCTCCTTCTCGATAAGTACACCTTCGAGAACGTTAAGGACTCCTGGACCAAGGTTTGCTTCTACTACGATCACCTCGGTCCTGCTAAATGATAATCTGACTGAAAAGGAGATTTATCATGAACTTTAAGAAAATTGCTTCTTTTGCACTTGCAATGGCACTTATTCTCTCTTGCGCTTCCCTTTTCTCCTGCGGAGCAAAGGAGATCGAATATACCGTAAACGTTAAGGATGCCAACGGCACTCCCTACACCTCCGGTATTATCGTAAACTTCATGCAGGGCGACGAAAGAGTTGCTATGCAGGCTGTTGACGAAAACGGCGTTGCAAAAAAGACTCTCCTCCGCGGAGATTATACTGTAGAGCTTGACTTTACAGGCGACAAGGATGCTTACTACTATGCAGGCGGCGCTAAGCTTTCCGCAAAGGAGCCCACTGCAGACGCTATCCTTGCAAACAAGGTTACAGGTGAAGCCAGAGTTCTTGTTGTAGGCGAAAACGAGTTTGACGCTTACGATATCGGCACAGGCTGTACTTACGTTGAGCTTAACACAAAGGCTCGTAACTACTTCCTCTTTTCTCCTACTCAGGGCGGACACTACGTGTTCTCCGTAGTTGACGGCGACGGTATCGAAATCGGCTACTACGGTGCCCCCCACTTCATCCAGGACTTCAGCGTAGCTGAGGTCAAGGATGGCTCCTTCTCTACCGACGTTAAGGACGGCATGGTAGGTCAGGGCGACGGCGGTACAGCAACATACGTTATCGGCGTTGACTCAAAGAAGGCTGAAAGCTGTGTTATCTCCATCGAGCGCACAGGCGATGCTACAAAGACTATCGAGGATGAGCCCTGGACAGAGTTCAAGGGCACACATACTCCCGCAACCTACACTCTTCCCCAGGGCGTAGCTATCAAGGAGTTTGACCTCACAGCAAAGACAGATGCTTATAAGTTTGTTCTCGATGAGACTACAGGCTTCTATCATCTTAATTCCAAGGATGGCCCCATCGTTCTCGTAAGACTTGCTGAGGACTGCGATTATATCGCATGCTATGCAACTATTCTTGAAAAGCAGAACGTTGTTAAGTACTTCTACGACGGCGAGGAAAAGTCCTACGAAACCTTTGTTAAGAGAGAAACCTACGCAAACTGCCTTCTCGATTATATCGAATGCTCCGATGAGAACACAGGTGTTTACCCTCTTACTGAGGACCTTATGTACATCATCCAGCAGAACGGTGACCACATGGGCTGGTGGGATCCCGACGGAAACACCTATCGCTTCCGCAACGTGGACGACACAAAGGATCTCACGATCAATACTGAGATCGCATGGCTTCTCATGTGCTGCTACGCAGAATAAGCTTTATGAAAACAATTCGTATCGCGGCAATTCTCGCGTCACTTATTCTTACATTTTCTCTCCTTTGCTCCTGTGCAAAGGAGTCCGAGCCCTGTGACTTCACCTTAACGGTGAAGTCCTCGGGCGGGGCTGTTCTTCCCGAGGTTGACGTTTTTGTTTATACTGATGAAACAAAATCTGACCTCGTATGGGCAGGCCACACCGACGATGAAGGCCAGACCTCATTTGAGGGCGTGAAGGGCAATTCCTACACAGCCTTCCTCGAAAACGTTCCCGAAGGATATACTTCAAAAAAAAGCTATACCTTCTCCGAGGAAAATGCAACTATAGCTCTTGATATCACTCTTTTTGCCGAAGGCGAGGCGAGTGGATTTATGGAGCTTGGCAGCGTTTTCTGCGACTTCACGGTTACAGACTGTGAGGGAAATGAGCATAAGCTCTCCGAGCTTCTCAAAACAAAAAAAGCAGTCGTTCTGAATTTCTGGTTCCACAACTGCTCTCCCTGCAGAATGGAATTCCCCCATCTGCAGAAGGCTTACGAAAGCTATTCCGACAGCCTTGAGGTTATCGCAATCAATCCCGTGGACGGTACTGACTCTTCTGTTGCAGACTATGCAGAGGAGCTGGGGCTTACCTTCCCCGTAGCTGTTGGCGATGACAACTGGCTCACCGAAATGGGCAGCCGCGGATATCCTACAACAGTCGTTATCGACAGATACGGCACCGTAGGCTTTATCCATTCAAGTGCTTTCTCCTCTGAGGCAGAGATAGAAAAGCTCTTTGATTACTTTACTGCTGAGGACTATACTCAGACAACAGTCAGAAATCTCAGCGACATAAACGATATTAAATAATGAAAGGATGACTGAAATGAATAAGATCAAATCAATCCTTGCCCTCCTTCTCATGGCATCTATGC
Source organism: Candidatus Avispirillum sp. (assembly GCA_045650355.1). Lineage (GTDB taxonomy): Bacteria > Bacillota > Clostridia > Oscillospirales > CAG-272 > Avispirillum. The sequence continues at coordinate 10,748 of JAZRRC010000021.1, forward strand.
TCTTCGCTCTCTGTGCTTGCGGCGCAGGCAGCGATAAGGACACAGAAAAAGAAGAAGAAACTAAAAAGCCCGAAATCACAACTGTAGCAGATACAGAGCCCGAAGAGGTTGTTATCCTTACAGTTAAGGTAGTTGACAACGAGGGTAACGCAGTTGAAGGTGCAATGGTTCAGCTCTGCAACGAAACAAACTGCTTCACAGCTATGGTTGACAGCGAGGGTAACGCAAAGTTCCTCGAGTCCGTAGTTTCCGAGATCACAGCTAACTGCTACCTCACTATCCCCTACATGCCCGAGGGCTATGAGTTCACAAGCGACAACAAGGTATACCTTAACGACGGCGATTCCGAATACACATACACTCTTAATAAGGTAGGCTGATATGAAGAAGCTTCTCGATAAGATCAAGTCCATGAATAAGGGGCTTCTCATCGGAATCTGCGTTGGTATCGTTCTCGTTATCGCACTTGTCGTAACACTTATCGTTATGGCAGCAACAAAGCCTGCTCCCTCTGAAAAGGATCCTGCAGATACAACTGCAAAGATCGAGGAAACAACAGGCAAAGAGGACGAAACAACTTCCGAGGAAGAAACAACCGCGGCTGATGATACAACAGCTGAGGACACAACAGCCGAAGATACTACTGCTGAGGATACTACCGTTGCTGATACAACAGCAGCTCAGACAACAGTTCCTCCC
>JAZRRC010000022.1:0-2891 GCA_045650355.1 Candidatus Avispirillum sp.
GGATGACTGAGAGGAAGAGGAGGACTTTCCGCTTCTTTCAGCCTGGATAGACTCGTAAGCCTCGTTGATCTCTTTCATTTTCTCCCCTGCAAGCTCCGCAAGAGTGGGATCCTGCTGATAGTTGTCGGGGTGATATTTTCTCGCAAGCTCTCGGTATGCTTTCTTTATTTCGTCGTCTGTGGCAGTTCTGGGAACGCCCAGCACCTGATAAGGATCTTTCATGATACCTCCGTCTTACCGAAGATCCTGTCGGCTTCCTTCGGCAATCCTTCATATAATATATTGTATATAAGCTCCCGAAGCTCGATGGAGCCTGTAAAATCCATAAGATTGACAGCGGCCTCAGCCCGTGAAAGCTCAAGGCGCACAGCAAGGGAAAGGGATTCGGGAGAGATGGGTTCAATGTTTAAGGGGTTGTAGTTGCCTTTTTTGCGGTCCTTTTCCATATCGTCTGCCGCATCGAGAACGTAGATAACACGGCCGATGGATTTGCCGAGGGCAGCAGCGATCGAGCGGTCGCTCCCCTCAAGACCGTGGGAAAATACGAAGGAAAGAACCTTTCCGAAGCAGTCAGCGCAGGCATCAATGGAGGGGCATCCCTCAGTCTCAAGGCGGGAAAGCTCCGAAAGACCCTCTGCGATGAGGTCAACGGGGAGGGTGCTGTCATATTTCAAGGCCTTTTTTGCCATTCCCCTTGCCGCAGGCATAAGAAGCTGAGGCTTTACTTTCTCAAGCCCCTTGGAGTCGTTAATATCGTCCTGCACCTTTTCTCTTGTGAGAATGGCAGCAGCGGCGGCGCAGTAGGAAAGGGCGGGGTTATCCTCCATAATAGGTCGGCGCTTCCAGGGTGAAAGGGCGCAGGAGGAGACCTTCACGTTCATTTTCGTTTTCTCAAGAACAAGGCGCACAGCGCAGAGAAAAGCGAAATCGTAGGAAAGGGTAAGTCGGGAGGCGCAGCCGGTGTGGCGACCCATAGAGCGGCAAAGACCGCAGTATATAGCTCTGTAAAGCTCGTGCTCACGGACTCTGAGGTCAGGCACGAAGGGTTTTATATATCCAAACATACCGTCACCTCCGAATTTACCATTATATATTACCGCGATTAGAGGCAAAAAACAATAGACAATCTGTAAATTGTTAAAACACATAAAAAATATAAGATAAAATTGTAAAAAAGTACTTGACAAGCGGAATAAGATATGGTATTATATTAAGGCTGACACGAGTGATGCGGGTGTAGCTCAATGGTAGAGCTCCAGCCTTCCAAGCTGGCCACGTGGGTTCGATTCCCATCACCCGCTCCAAGATGTGCCCTTAGCTCAGCCGGATAGAGCAACTGCCTTCTAAGCAGTAGGTCGCAGGTTCGAATCCTGCAGGGCACGCCATTTAACTTAATACATATGGTGGGCGTAGCTCAGTTGGTTAGAGCGTCAGGTTGTGGCCCTGAAGGCCGTGGGTTCGACTCCCATCGCTCACCCCAGAAAACAAAAACGGATACCGAAAGGTATCCGTTTTTGTTTTTTGATATGAAGGGAGGCGAACCCTGAGGGGGTGGGAAGCGTAAAAAAACAGTCCGGGGGGCTGTTTTTTGCTTCGAAGTCCGAGTGGCACTGCCACGAGGATGTCCTCTGTAAGGCGAAGCCGAAGCAGAGGCTACCCATCGCTCACCCCAGAAAAGAAACCTCTTTTGTCTATCAAGGCAAGAGAGGTTTTTTCTATTGTTGAAAAAATCATAGTTTTATGGTATAATTGGTTCAAGAAATAGGAGCGCAGTGAGGTGTGAAATGCAATATAGTGAAAATATAGTGAAATACAGATTTTCTGATACTGATGAAACCGGATGGGATGAATATGATATTGAGGGAGAGGACTATCGCAAGTTGATAGATACTTGCTGTCAATATTGTTCGATCGTTTCATTTGATATATATCCACAATACGAAGTTGCAGAATATCTAATGCAAATACAAAAACACATGATCAAGAGTGATGATACATCCAGACTGGTTTCCAATGAATTCGGATTGTATACAACAGGGAAGGATAAGCGATATTATACGGTTTGCACGGAACTGTGTGACTTGTTAAAAAAAGAAGAGAATATTTTTTCTTGGTATTGGAAAGAAAAAAATCCGTTTCATTTCGAAAATTTGACTTTTTATAGGAAAGACAGAACTGTATTTTTTGAATCCATAACGCATGAGGGAGAATGTTATCTCTATGCCAAAGCAACAGAGGATGTTAGCCAAATCGTATCGAATCAGCTTTGGGTGAAAAATCCCGAACCGATACAGTTCGATTTAACCCCAAAAGACGAAGAATGGATTTTAGCGTATAATAAAGAGCTTGAACGCATAAAGTTTGAAAAATACAGTCAGGATTTGAAATTGCTGAAACAAAAGTTTGAAACTTCAGATTGCTGGAACAAACACGAATTTCAAAACTGTCCCGACATAATGAAAATTGCTGACAAATTTGGCTTTTCTGTTGATAAAGTAATTAATGATATCTTTGCAATGTAATGATATTAGGATAGCGCCAAATTCATAAATTCTAATTAGTCGAGCAGAGCGATTACGCACCTTTTCGCTTTTCTTTGCACCGTTTACGCATCGTTATACTGCTCTTTCGCAGAAAAAAGAAAAGACACACATTCGTGTGTCTTTTCTTTTTTATAAATTTATGGGGTTAAGATAGCTGATGTTATCTCCACATCCTACATATATTTATTCTTTATTATTTATTCTTTAACCGCAATCACCGCACATTGTTGTATCAGTAACGGAAAAAAGAAATTCCCCCACCATCCGTACACGATGCAAACGAAAATTTGATGCACAAACAAACGAAAAACGATAAACGATACCGTAGGGGAGGGGCTTGCTCCTCCC
>JAZRRC010000023.1:0-39525 GCA_045650355.1 Candidatus Avispirillum sp.
GGGGGGGGGGTGGAGCGGGGGGGGGGGGGAAGGGAGAGGGCGGGTGGGGACAAGGGGGGCGGCTTTATCCTTGAGAAGCCTTTTTGCAAGGGTCAGGGAATCCTTGTCTCTCAGGGATATCCTGTCTGCCAGCAGCAGGGAAGAGCGGCATGCTTTTTCGTTTTTTATGGGTCCGAGACCGTTTGCATATATGAAAATTTTGCATCCGAAAAGCTTTGCCATACGTAAAACAGCGCAGTAATATGCTAGGCTCCGACTGCTTGTGCTGTCCTGCAAAAGGCTTCCGCCTCCGCTTATAAAAAGATCGGCTCCCGAAAATGCGCTAATAAGGGACAGCGGATTCGTGCGGCTTTTGCCTGTAAGCCTGATGCCTGAAACTGAGGGGAGGGATAAGGAGTCGCGGCAAAGAACGCAGACCTCGGCTCCCGGTAGCCTTTCGGCAATGCCTGAAAGGATGGAAAACAGCACCGCCTCATCGCCTATGCTTTTGTAGCCGTAATATCCGCCGATAACGATTTTGTGTTGCTTTTTTCGTTGTTTTTTCATGTATAGCTCCTTTCATCCTTATTATTCCCTGAAAGAAGATTTTGTAATCAGGTGAAAAGGAGTTGTCAAAACCATATCGGGATGGTAAAATCAATATAGCACTTTTGAAGGGAAAGACTGAGATGGATGAAAAAATAACCGCAAAGGGGATATCAAAAAATCTTTGCGCTCCTGTTGATATAGAAGTATATGATGAGCTGGACTCCACTAATACGGTTGCAAGGGAGAGACTCCTTTCGGGCTGTGCTCCGTGGCATACTGTTATCGCCTGCCGTCAGACAGGGGGCGAGGGGCGTCTTGGACGAAGCTTTTTTTCTCCCTGCGATACGGGCATATACATGAGCTGTGTTCTTTATCCTGATTCAAAAGCAATCGGGCTTATAACGGGAATGGCGGCAGTCTGTGTCTGCGAAGCGCTTGAGGAGCTGGGGCTTTCTCCCTCCATCAAGTGGGTCAACGATATTTTTGTAAATGGCAAAAAGGTATGCGGAATCCTTGCAAAATCAGTATGTATCGGAGAAAGGATAGGAGTTATCCTCGGCATCGGAATCAACGTTTATGAGCCGACGGAGGGCTTTCCCGAGGAGCTTTGCGGCATTGCGGGATTTTTGCTCAGTGAAAGAAAAGAGGGTCTTCGGGAGAAAATTTGCGCAAGGATTCTTGAGAGGCTCATGGAAAGATACGAGAGTGTGGGCGAGGACGATGCACCCTTGCAGTACCGCCTGCGCTGTATGACCGTAGGAAAAAAGGTCACGGTAATCCCTACGGGGGTGCAGGACAAGGCGTGGGAGGCATATGCTCTTTGCGTTACGGATGAGTATCATCTCATAGTAAGAAAAGAAGACGGCGCAGAAGAAGAGCTTTCAAGCGGCGAGGTTAGTGTAAGACTGTAATAAAAAAAGAAAAAACACCCTTTTGGGTGTTTTTTCTTTTTAGTATTCCTTGAAGGTCCCGAATACAAATTTTGCGGTTTTCACGGTGGAGCCGTCGGGGGCTGTGTGCTCCTCGCTTATTCTTTTGGCACAGGCGGCAACAACGGGAATTCCCGCCTCCTTCAGCCTTGTGATAAGACGGAAGGAAAAGATGAATTCGCCCTGCACCATGGCAACGGGAGCATCGTATGACGTGATGATATCAAAATATTTCTTGACGACCTCGTCAATTTTTTCGTTGCTCCAGAGCGGATCCACGTCGGGAAAGGGAATATCTGTTATGCTTCCGTATTCCATTGCCTTTTCAAGCTGAGCCTTGCTCCAGCTCTCCGATTTGTGGTTAGAAACGTTAATAAAGCTTCCCATTTAGCTCTCCTTAGACCTCATGTATTCTTCATAAAGCTTTATGCGCTCGTCTTTTTCAAGGGATACGCACTTCAGAATAAGCTCTCTTTGCTCTTCTGTTCTTTTGATAAATATAAGCTTTCCCGCATCGTAATGGTTGAGGCAGAGCACGTCATCGTTGGCGATTCGGTTGCAGGTGCCCTTTGAGGCGGACTCATTATCAAATACTCCGAGCATCATTCCTATCTGCTTATCGGAAACTACCCATGAATAGTTACCGTCGCGCTCTCTCTTTGAAAATCCGTCATTTTTGTTAACAGCGTTTCCGCTTTTTATAACAATGCTTTCGTTGAAATGGGGCAGGTTTATTGAGTTTTTTGTCTCTTCTCTGAGACAAAGGCTTAAAATAAGATTTCGGGGAGCATCGTAATGGGAGGAATTGAACATTTCGGTGAGCCTTTTGATGGGCGCGCCGTTGTCTATTCTGTATGCCTCGAAGATATACTCATCCCCTGCACGGAATACTGCGATATAGTAGGGGAAATAAATGGTGCTGATTTCATTTTCCGCACGTATAGACATTTTTTTATAGCCCTGAGGGAGACCCAGCTCAAGGCGGTCCTTGTTGATATACTCGGAGTTGTTTATCATATTTTCAAGGTCTGATGCTGTGCGAAAGGCTGCTTTTCCCTCGGGAAGCCATACGGCATACTCGCTTTTGTTTATATTTTCGCTTCTGATGCAGTAAAGGTCAAGCTCATAGAAATCCACAGGCATAAGTCTGACGGAGAAAACGTCAAAGAGCTTTTTCTCCATCTGAGTTCTTTCAAGCACCTTCTTGTTCAGCTTGATGGATTCAACTGCGGGCAGCTTGGGAATAATGCCGTCAGGTGTCTCGATAAAATGGCCTGAATCACGAAGGTCAATAAAAAAGCTCTCTGCGATTTCATATGCATCTGCATCGATTCCGAGAAGGGAGAAAAGCTCGTCCTTATTCTTTATATAGATCTTATGGGCGGCTCTTTCCATATCATCCGTATATCCGCATATAAGCTTATCCATATATTTTTCGATAATATGGTATGTATCCTCACAGGCGGATGCCTCTATGTTCACGTCTATCTCGTAAACGGGATGAATAACCTTGAAAAGGCGAAAAAGTGTGGCGTTGTCGCTTCTTTTTTGACGGTATAGCCTGTTTGCCATTGTGGACTGATTGATTTTATGCGTCTTTTTATTCATAACGACAAGGTCCTTTCTTCTTTATACGGTGCTCAGACGGAAATATATCCGCCGTTGCTCTTGCAGTAGTTGATGAGATCTCTGTAGAAGGCATCGGTGCTTTTGCGGTTGTGAACGGCACGTCGTCCGGATGAGGTGAGGGTCTCGGAATCGCCTACCATGACAAGGAGAGATTTTGCTCTTGTCATCATAACGTTTATGCGGCGGATTTCGTCCAGAAATCCTATTTTGTGGCGCGGATTACTTCTGACAAAGGAGTAGAAGATGATCTGATTGTCTCTTCCCTGGAAGGAGTCGAGGGTGTTTACCGTGAGGTGGGGAAGGATATCGTCAGGCTGCTTATCCTTGTAATATTTGTGAAGGCTCTTTTTGATGTAGTGCTCGATTACAGGCACCTGGTTTTTATATGCAGTAATTATACCGATATCGTAATCACCCTTTTCGTTCTTAAGGGATTTTACAGAGCCTGTAAAGTTGCCGCTTTCAATGTCGAAAACAACACGTGCGATGTGATCTGCAAGTATTTTTGCTTCCAGCAGATTTGTCAGATTCTTTGTATCCTCACTGTCGCTTGCGGGCATGTACATATCGTCATCCTCGTCCTCTGTCTGAGCCACGCCGTCGGGATCGTATTCGTACTTGTCGGGTGAATTTGCGGTATCGATAAAATACATGGGCTTTGTAAATCCGCCGATGTGGAGAGTGCGCTCTTCTGCAGACACACCGCTTTTGTACTTATTGTCATAGAAGTATCGGGATATAAATTCTGCAATAATGGGATGCATTCTGTACTGAGTATCAAGCATGACCTTGTTTTGGTCAAATGCGGGGTCAAGGAAGAGCTTTTCGAAAAGGCTGACAGAGTAAGTCTGCATAAGCTCGTTTACGCTTGTCACGGTATTGCTTTCCTCGAAATCAAAAAGATCATTGCTTTTAACGTAGGAGCAGAACTCATCTTTGCCTGTGGGAGCAAGCTGAATATGGTCGCCTATGAGAATGATCTTTTTTGCCTTAACAAGGGGAACGAGAAGGTCGTAGGCTGTTATCTGACCTGCCTCGTCGATGATCGCAACGTCATATTCCGCATCGGAGAATGCAGGGTCCATATCTGTTCCGATGCAGGTGGCACCGATGATCTTAACGCACTGAACCAGAGGGTCCTCAAGGATTCTCTGGTCATCCGCAAGCTCCTCGTGCCATTCATCGAGAATGCTCTTGCAGAGGATCTTTGATCTTTCGGCATTTTTCTTCTTTTCCCGGAGCACGTCAACAAATCGCTGATAGTCGCCGGGGGAGTCGGGATCAACGGAGGGGGATTTTGAAATTTCTATAAAGATTTCATAGGCGGAGTTTTTGCAAGGTGTGCCGAGAGCGCTCTTTGCTTTTGCATCGAGGGACTCTTTTTTGGTATCGGAATCCGAGGAGGATGAAAGGGCGATGCCGTAAAGCTCGCCGAGAGCACCCTTGCATCTTCCGGGGGCTGAGGTAAGGCAGAAATTAAGGGCAGTGATGCGCTCGAAAAATTCGCCCATACGGGATACAACGGCATCTGCATACATCTCGGATACCTCGATATATTCATGCTTCAGAATATCCTCAAGCCTTAAAATTATATCGTCCGTAAGTGCGGATGCTCCTGCAAGGCTTTCCTTTAAGGCCTTTGATCTTTTAGGACCGAGAAGGAGGGAGAAGAATTTACCTCCGAGTGTATATAAAAGCTTCTGACGTGCCTCTGAATATACGTCGCCCTGCTTTTCAAAGAAGGTGACAAGCTCTCCTATGGGTGCTGTTTCTTCCCCTGCTGCGGTGCACAAATCGATGATAGCATCCTCTGCTGCAAGTCGGTCGTCTCTTGCCTTTTCGCTTCGCTTTTTGATATCGTTCTCAATGGAAAGCGCAAGGGGGCGGCGGGTCTGCCCTCTGACCTCTTCAAGAACCTTTTCGATACGTCCGAGGCGGAGGCACAGCATTTTTCTCGTCTTAGCCTCATCGTGGTAAAGGTCCATGCACTTTTCAATAACGTTGTCAACGGGAAGATTGCTCTTTGAGGAGATAAGAACCTTCTTGCCGTCTGCAATGAATTTCTTAACTATTTCTGTGATAATGGTGGTTTTTCCCGTGCCGGGAGGGCCCTGCACAAGAAGGAAGTCCTCTGTATTGAGGGCCTTTTCAATGGCGTCGATCTGAGACTCGTTCACCTGAACAGCATCCTCTTCGTTTTCGTCGTAGGGGGTATATTTGGTTCTTATAACGAGGGGGCGAAGCTTCTTTCCGACTATAATATCGAGAAGGCTTTTGTTCGTGCAGGTGTTGTTTTTAAGGGAGGACAGGGCTTTTGCTTTGAGTCTGTACTCAACGTTTATGCTTTCCGTTATCTCGCCGCTTTGAGCAAGTCTTGTATAGATTTCGTTCATAGCATTGAAACGGATGTAGAGCCAGGGCTCACGGAAGTCCGTAACGATTCCGTTTACAGGTCTTGCACCGTCGTTTACGCTTACGCTGACCTGAGAGTTTTTCTTGGGATTACCTGTGACAGAGGTGGTTCTGAATCTGTAGATTACTCCGTCATCTGCTGCGTTTCGTGCTGAATCGATGGAATCGTATTCTGCAGAGAAAAGCATTCTTTCGGAGAATGCCTTCTCGCATTCGATGATCTCGCTGTAGGTTTCGATGAAATCAACGTAGCTGTTGATTTCGTCGTTTTCCTCGGGCTCTTTTTCTTCAACGATTTCTGCCTTGCGGGGCTGTCCGTCGAAGACGCTGTCGATAAATTCGAAGAAGGCAGAGGCGCCGCTCCTGTATACGTTGGGCTGAGTGTATCCCTTGAGGCAGGCGTATTGAGAGGGAAGTCCGCACACCTTCACAGCCTTGATGGCAGCAGTCAGCGTTCTGCTCTGGTACATAGTGTGGCAGCCCGTGATTTTCATGCTGATAATGGGAGGCGAAGGGTTGTCCGGGTCTGAGAGATCGTAAAACGGCCATGCGTTGAACTCATGAGATGATGTGAACAGCTTATAATAAGCCTTGAGCTCGCCGTCTTTGTCGGTTTTAAATTCCTTGATGAAGCTAAAGCCGTCGCGGGCATTGTATTCTCTTTTGAAGGCATGGAAATCATCTGCGTTGTAGAAGAGGAGTATGAAGGGACTGGAGGCGCTGATAGTATAGGTATAGGTTTTGCTCATTTTATGGCCATTCCTTTCTTTTCAAACGGGCTTATACGTTACAGCTTATTAAAAAGGGGGCAAAGCAGGGCGCCTTGTCTTCAAAAATCAATTGAGGGAAGCTTGAAAATACGCTTCCGGGAAGGAAAAACTGAGTCTGTGCCGAAGCACTGAATCCCAGTCTGAAAAATGAGAGAGGAAGCTTTGCGCTTTCTCCGTCTGTTTTCATCGGTGAAAGAAGCAGACAGGATGAGCTTTTCCCCGGGTTCAATTCCTTTACTGATTCAACCGTAAAGGAGTGACCGAGGATTTCTATCTCATCGCCTGCGAAGAGGGGAAGAGCGCCGACCTTGGCAACGTAAAACTCAAGGAGTGCGCCCTTTTTTATCTTTGTTTTGACGGGCACGACTGAGGAAGGCTCGATGCTCCTTGAAAAGGGAGAGGAAAATCCGTTCAAGGTAGAGTAGATGTGAGAATCCTTTACCTTCACCGCTCCGTCGCACAAAAGCTGAGTCAGGCTTTCGGGAGAGGAGAGGCTGTCGAGAAGGTCCTTTTCGATATATTCAGCCTTCTTGCAAACCTTGAATATTCTGTATTCCTCCTTGGAGGAAAGTCTTACGGTATCAAAGCTGAAGGGCTTGTATACGAATCCCTTGGCAAAGCAGTCGCTGAGGAGGAGCTTCTCTGTCTTGAAATCTGCAAGAGAAGAAAGAGCTGCAAAGATATCGGCAGAGGAGGGGATGCTGTCGAAAATATATTCAGCTGCAGCCCGTATGGAAACGGAATATGACGTCATAGCTGCTTCAGATGCTTTCAATCAGGCTCTCCTCCTTTCTTTTTCTGATAATCTTGCTTTTGGAAAGGCGCAGTATTCTGCTTTTAAGCTCTCCTACGTTTGAGAGGATAACAAGACGCTGGTTTTTGTCAAGACCGTCAAGGATATTATCCATATCGTCCTTTGTATATTCGGCAAGGGCACAAAGCTGCTCCCAGGAGATTATCCTTTCGCCTATGGCAACGGCATTTTTCGTGCGTGTTGACTTTACGCATTCAAGCTGCTTTTCCGCAAGGTCGGAATAGTAGAAAAGAGGCACGCTGCCGAGGTCGTTTCTGATAACTGCAAGACCTGCGGAAATACCGAAAATAGAGCGGTACAGAGACAGCTCCTCCGTACGTGAGATGCCGTCCTTTATCTTTTTGTAAAGAGAGCTGACGGTCAGAGGGTAATTGCAGCTTTTCAAAAGAACGAAAATATCGTCACCGCCTACGAATATGGGGAAGATTCCGTCTGTTGATTCAACGGCTCCCTCGATAACACGGGCAAGGGCTGCGCTTGTTTGCTTTTTCTTGTCAAGCTGACCGATTCCCGCAAAGAAATCGCCCAGATTGTCAAGGTCAAGCTTGAGGGATGCGAAAAAGGATTTGTCGCTGTCGCTGCCGTGGGAGCTTCTTTTTTCGAATGCGGAGAAGGAAAAGTCCTCATCTCTGTATTCGGAAAAGGGAAAGCCTATAAGATTTTTGCAAAGGTATTTGTTTTTGTTAATAAGGATTCGCATATAGCTTGATGCATCCTCGTCCTTTGAGAGGGGATATTTATCGGTAACGCAGACCTCCGCCACGGCATAATAGACCTGAAGGCGTCCGTCAGTTTCCGTATAAATTATTCTTTGCAGCCTGTCGGCCTCCGCAAAAAGCTCCTTTTCCTTGACCTTCTTCGATACTGCCAGCATAAGCTTGCCGCTGGAGAGCGTCAGTACACGGGGGCAGCTCTTTTTTGGAAGCAGGGCAGTGAGCTTTTTCAGAATAAGCTCTGTTGCGAAAATAACGTACTGAGAGCGTGTCTGTATCTGCTCGGGCGTAGATTTCGTATCTACAGAGCCGAAGATAAAGGACTGAATGCCAGAGAATTCAAAGCTTATAACGCGAAGCTTTTCCCGCGCCTTGAAATCTGCGGGAATCTCGCTGAAGGAAATATAATGCTTCTGTTTCATTTTTATACTTTTTAATTATTCCTTTGCCACTGTCAGCAGCACCTCGGAGAAGCGGTTGAGCATATAGCAAAGATGCTTGTAATTCCAGTCGGCAGAGCTGTCTCCGCCGCTTGCGTGGTTTGTTGAGTTACGCTGCTTTTTCAAAAGCTGATATACCAGTAATATTTCACGAAGTATTGACTTATCCTTGATACAGGAGGATACTCTGCCGGAGTCCTTCTCGTAATGCCAAAGAAGCTTTGCCGCTGCCTTTGTGACGTCGGTTATCTGCTTTTTGTAGCCGGGGATGGACTTCATATCAAACATATTGAAAGAGAAGCGCTCGGAATCGGGGATGAACAGCTGCTCGTAGCTCGGTGTGTGTGACATGAGCTTGCTTTTGAAATCGCTTATAACAGTGCCGTACGAGGGATTCTCGCCGCTGAAGGGGAGGTAGTTGACAAACCAGTGATAGCCTGTCTTGAGCCTTCCCGACTGAACGTCTCTTTTGAAATTCATAAGATCTCGGGGGACGGGATGGGCGACTTTCAGAGTATCAACGAATTCGTTGAATTCAGAAAGCTCCTCCTCGGTAGGAGCATAGATGCCGGAGCTCACAAAATACTCGGGCATTTCCTCGCTGCAGAAGGTGAGAGCCTGCTGAATAAATTCCTTCTGAACGCACCAGCGGATGATCTCGGGAAGAGTTCCTCCCAAAAGATCTCTCATTCCGTCGAGAATGTCGCTGATAACGAAGCTGAAAAGCTGGCTGTATGTATCGTTATGGGTAATGTCATCGCTTTTTTTAACGTAGTCGTAAAGCTTTGCCAGAAGAGCTGATTTGTTGCTCATGATATAGCTTGTGCGACAAAGCTGGAGGTTGTTTGAGAAGGTTTCAAGGGAGCCGAGAAGAGACTGTATTTCCTCTCCCGCAGGAGCAAAATACCGCTTCAGTCCGCCGATTCTTCCGTAGTTGATATACTCGTTGATTCCCGAGATAAGATCGTAGGACTCGAAAAGGGAGGCCATGTTCTGGATGGGAACAACTCCGTTGACCTTGGTATCAAAGTTCATTGTCATAATAAGAGGAACCTTGACGCCTCTGATCTTCATAAGGTTTGCAATGGAGAGGATCATGAAGGCGATATAGCGCTGACCGCCGTTGAAATCGATGAAAAGCTGAACGTCATTGCCGTCGGAAGTGATCTCGTTTGCCGCATCGATAACAGATTCCGAAACCTGAAAATCGTTGGTAAGGTCGGGGATGGGCACCTCTATATATTCAATGGGAGTGATGGAATAGCACCGGTCTGCAGAGCGGGCATATTTGTCGATAAGGCGACGGAAAAGCTCAAGGTGTGAAAGAGCAGTGCCGCTCTCAACCTCTGCCTCTGCAGGTATGGGGGCATCCTCGCGGATGTTGGTTTTAACGAAATTTGAGCAAATAAGAACTATCTTATCAAGTCTTTCGCCCTTTGCACGGAGCATGTCGATGATGTATTTTGCAGGTGCTTCATTGGTCATGGAGCCTTCAAAAAAGACAGTGCTTCCATCTATCTCAGCGCAGTATTTATTCAGTTGTGCATAGGGGCTGAGGGGGCTCAGACAAAGAAGAAGAATGTTTTTCATAGGACGCTCCTTTTGTAAAGGTAATATTTTATTATAACAGCAAATTCCCGTTTGTCAATACATATTTTGAAATTAATTGAAATAATTTGGAGAAAATTATAATTTCACCGTCTCTGCCGAGGCGGGAAAAGCATTGGCTCATAAAAAAATAGATGGTAAAGCCGACAAACTTTTTTAAATTATTTTATACAACATAAACATATCGATAATAGGCATATCGAGTGAAAAAAGATGGAAAATGTCATCTGAAAACACATAACTTTGTATATAGTATAAAATTATGGAAAGTTTCGAAAAAAATGTTGCGATATGAAACAATATATGATATAATGGTGAAAACTCATAATGTAAGGTCGGAGCCTTGCGGGCAAAGGGCCCGTGGCGTATGCCCTCAGCCCCGTTTTCGGCTTTCGTCCAGTGAGAAAAAATGTGTCGGCGACACAAATTTTACAAAACGTTTTTGGTATATCGAAATGGGTACAGAATATCAGGGCGTTGGCAGCAGAGAGTCTCTTTGCAGCGCAATGCTTAATGCGAAAAATGCTGAAACTGAATACAGCAAAAACTCCCCGTATATAGTTGTGCGACAAGTATATACGGGATTTTGCGGCGCATAATCGCTACTACCATTATCGATACGGATGTGACCGATATTTCGCCTTGGGGCAAATATCCGAATAAGGGTCACGGCTAATCTACACTCGGGAGAGGCTATGGAAAAAAGCAAGATCACGAAGGCGGTCCTCGGCAGGCTGCCTCGATACCTGACCTTTCTCAAGGGCTTGTCCGAGGGAGAGGAACAGTACATCTCCGCAACGAGGATAGCGAAGGAGCTTTCCTTGGGAGAGGTTCAGGTCAGAAAGGACCTGGCCGTTGTTTGCGGAAAGGGAAAGCCGAAGCTCGGTTACCGTATTCACGAGCTTGTAAAGAGCATAGAGGCGTGCCTCGGCAGCACAAGATCCACTGTTGCGGTGCTTGTGGGAGCGGGAAAGCTCGGCAGGGCGCTTCTTGAATACGACGGATTTGAAAAATTCGGTGTGCATATTGCGGCGGCATTTGACTGCAACGAGATCCCCCTGAGGCTCAGCAGCGGTCTTGAGGTGCTGCCAATGGCACAGTTCGGAGAGTTCTGCAAAAGCAATGACGTTAAGATCGGCATCATAACGGTTGGCGAGGGCTCAGCCCAGACTGTCTGCGATGAGATGATAGCAAACGGCATTTGCGCTGTCTGGAACTTTGCTCCCTGCAAGCTGGACGTTCCGGCGGGAGTTGTATTCCTGCAGGAAAACCTTGCGCTTTCACTTGCATACCTGAACAATAAGCTTTTGGAACAGAATCGAAAGGAGAATGACATATGAAATTTGAAAATGTTCTTGCAGAGAGACCTCAGAAGGTGATCTACCGTGACGGTGATCGCTGCGTAAAGGTGTTTATCCCCACCTACAGCAAGGCTGCTATTTTTAACGAGGCTTCCAATCACGTGAGAATCGAGGATACAGGACTTAATATCCCCAAGGTCCTCGGTGTTGAAAATATTGACGGCGGCTGGGCAATCGCAACTCAGTTCATCGAGGGTAAAACTCTTGAGCAGCTTATCGAGGCGTACCCCGATAAGAAAGAAACTTATTTCCGCATCCTCGCAGATCTTCAGAGCGATATCCACAAGAAGGACTGTCCCTATCTCTACAGACTTAAGGACGAGCTCAACCAGAAGATCGCACAGAGCGAGCTCAGCGCAACGATCAGATTTGATCTCCATTCCAAGCTTGAGGAGATGGCAAAGGGTATGTCCATCTGCCACGGCGACTTCTGCGCATCCAACATTATCCTTTCTGAGGACGGAGTTTATTACGTTTGCGACTGGACTCTCGCATCCTTCGGTAACCCCCTTGCAGACGTTGCTCAGACCTACATCATGTTCTGGGTGATCAATAAGAGCTATGCGGATGCAGAGCTTTATCTTGATCTTTACTGCAGCGAGTCCGGTGTTGACAAGGAGAAGGTATACGAGTGGCTTCCCATCATTGCGGCTGCAATGTCTGTTCGTCGCCCCGAGGAAGAGAAAAAGATTCTTCTCGAATGTGTCAATTCTCTTGATTTCAAGAACCACATGAAGAAGTATTATAACGACTGAAATTAAAAAATAAAAAATAAATATAAACACAAAAAAGGAGATTCATAGTATGAAGATCACAGTTTGCATCGGCAGCTCTTGCCATCTGAAAGGTTCCCGTCAGGTAGTTGAAAGACTCCAGACACTCGTTGATGAAAAGGGTCTCGCAGACAAGGTTGAGCTTTGCGCAACATTCTGTCTCGGTAAGTGCCAGCAGGGCGTATGTGTAATGGCAGATGAGGAGTTCTTCTCCGTATCCCCCGATACAGTAGACGAGTTCTTTGCTGCTAACGTTCTTGCTAAGATCTGATAGCATGATAATTCAGGTTTGTGTCGGCAGCTCCTGCCATCTTAAGGGCTCTCCCGAAATCATAGAGCTCTTCCGTAACGCCATCGAGGAGCATTCCCTCGGAGACAGCGTCACTCTTGCAGGAAGCTTTTGCATTGGTAAATGCAACCGTCTCGGCATCACCGTTCAGGTGGATGACGAGGTGCATCCCGGCATAACAAGGGAGAATTTCAAAGAATTCTTCAAAGAAAACGTACTGAAAGCTTTGAAGGAGGTCAACTAAGATATGGCGGCTAGCCTGACATTTAAAAAATCCAACTGTAAAAACTGTTATAAGTGTATTCGCTATTGTCCTGTAAAGTCTATTCGCTTTTCGGGCAATCAGGCTCACATCATCGGCAACGAGTGTATCCTTTGCGGACAGTGCTTTGTAGTATGTCCCCAGAATGCAAAGGAGATCGCAAGCGAGCTTGAGAAGGTAAAGGTAATGATCCAGAGCGGCGACCCTGTGGTTGTCAGCCTTGCTCCTTCCTTCGTTGCAAATTATGATTACGTGGGCATCGAATCCATGAGAGATGCGCTGAAGAAGCTTGGCTTCTACGACGTTGAGGAAACGGCTATCGGCGCAACTATCGTAAAGAATGAGTATGAGCGTATTCTGAGAGAAGAGGAGAGAGA
Organism: Candidatus Avispirillum sp.; assembly: GCA_045650355.1. GTDB lineage: Bacteria > Bacillota > Clostridia > Oscillospirales > CAG-272 > Avispirillum. The sequence goes on from JAZRRC010000023.1 coordinate 12,906, forward strand.
TATCGTTATCACCTCCTGCTGTCACTCAATAAACCTTCTCATCCAGAAGTATTATCCCACACTTCTGCCTTATCTGGCAGACGTTATCTCCCCCATGCAGGCACACTGTAAGGATATCAAGTCCCGTATCCCCGGCGCAAAGACAGTCTTCATCGGACCCTGCGTTGCGAAAAAGGACGAGGCTGAATATTATTCCGGTGTTGTCGATGCTGTTCTTACCTTCGAGGAGCTGACAAGCTGGCTCAGAGAAGAGAAGATCACACTTGAGGAGAAGAAGGACGAGACTCCCGAGTCAAAGGCCCGCTTCTTCCCCGTTTCCGGCGGCGTTATCAAGACTATGGATACGTCCATTCCCGGATATAAATTCCTTGCCTTTGACGGAGTGGAAAACTGCGTTTCCGCTCTTGCAAATATCGTTTCCGGAAAGATCCACCATTGCTTCATTGAGATGAACGCCTGCACGGGCGGATGCATCGGCGGACCTGTTATGGAAAAGTACAGAGATACACCTATCGAAAACTTCATAGCCGTTACCGACTATGCGGGTGATAAGGACTTTCCGGTTGATCAGCCCGATTCCATCACCCTCAAAAAGCATTTCGATATCATCGAAAAGAAGCTTCAGATGCCTGATGAAAACGAGGTTCGCGCAGTTCTTCGTCAGATGGGCAAGTTCAAGCCCGCTCACGAGCTTAACTGCGGCACCTGCGGCTATAACTCCTGCCGCGAGAAGGCAATCGCCATCTGCCAGGGTAAGGCTGAGGCATCCATGTGTCTCCCCTTCCTTAAGGATAAGGCGGAAAGCTTCTCCGACACTATCGTTAAGAATACTCCCAACGGACTTATCGTTCTTAACGAAAACCTTGAGGTTCAGCAGATCAATGATGCGGCCCGCAATATCATGAATATCCGCTCCGCTTCAGACGTTCTCGGCGATCAGGTCGTTCGTATCCTTGATCCCACGCCCTTCATGACAGTGCTCAGAACAGGCAGAGACGTTCACGATCAGCACGTATATCTCGCAGAGTATAAGCGCTACGTTGAGCAGAGCGTGGTATATGACCGCGACTGCCACCTTCTCGTTTGCATCATGCGTGATATCACAGAGGAGGAAAGCTCCCGCGAGAGAAAAGAAGCCATCAGCCGTCAGACCATCGAGATCGCTGACAGAGTAATCGAAAAGCAGATGAGAATCGTTCAGGATATTGCATCTCTTCTCGGCGAAACTGCAGCGGAAACGAAAATCGCCCTTGCTAAGCTAAAGGAGTCTGTGTCAGATGAATGATTTGTGTGCTGATATCGGCTATAAAAGCATAAACCATTACGGTGAGCAGCTTTGCGGCGACCACGTGGATATCATCGAGCAGTCCAATGAGAACGCAACAGTTATAGTTCTTGCGGACGGTCTCGGAAGCGGAGTTAAGGCAAGCATCCTTTCAACGCTCACCTCAAAGATCATCTCCACCATGATGGCAGCGGGACTTCCCATCGAGGAGTGCGTGGCAACCATTGCCCAGACTCTCCCCGTCTGCTCCATCAGAGGAGTTGCCTATTCAACCTTTACCATAATTCAGATCAAGAATAACCAGATTGCGGAGATCATCCAGTATGATAATCCTCAGGTTATTCTCATCCGTGATGAAAAGAATTATGAGTATCCCGTGGTTGAAATGAATATAGGCGGAAAAAAGATACTTAAATCCGTTATCCCTCTGCAGGAAAACGACGTTTTCGTTGCAATGAGCGACGGATGCCCCCATGCGGGAATCGGTACCACCTACAATTTCGGCTGGAAGAGAAGCGAGATCATCGATTTCATCGAAATGCTTGTTCCTGCAGGATATACTGCAAAAACTCTTTCCACCATGCTTATTGATGAGTGTACCCGCCTGTATGATGAAAAGCCCGGAGACGATGCTACGGCTTGTATCGTTCGTATTCGTAAGCGCGAGCCTATGAATATCCTCTTCGGTCCTCCCTCAAACAGAGATGATTGCGACAGAATGATGTCACTGTTCTTCTCCAAGGAGGGAAAGCATATTATCTGCGGAGGAACGACATCCTCCATCGCATCAAAGTTCTTGCGCAAGCCCCTGAAGGTAAGCCTTAACTTTGAAAAATCAGATATTCCTCCCACAGCTCAGCTCGAGGGCGTAGATCTCGTAACTGAGGGAGTTATCACAATAAACCGAGTGCTCGAATACGCAAGAGACCATCTTGCAGAGAACACTATGTATGAAGACTGGAGCCAGCACAGAGACGGTGCGTCCCTTATCAGCCGCATGCTCTTTGAGGAGGCAACAGACATTAATTTTTACGTAGGACGGGCAGTTAACCCCGCCCATCAGAATCCCGATCTTCCCATTAATTTCAATATAAAAATGAACCTGGTTGAGGAGCTTTCGAAGTGCCTCACCAAGATGGGCAAGAGAATCAAGGTTAGTTATTTTTAAGGAGAATGCTGCATGAGAAAATTTGATACTAAAGTACAGCATCTGAAATACAAGGTACTCCGTGAGGTTGCAAGACAGGCTTGGGCGGGAACACTTCTTGAGAACGTTCTCGATATCCCCAAGATCATCATCCCCAACACAACTCCCACAATGCGCTGCTGCGTATACAAGGAGAGAGCGATCCTTTCCGAAAGAGTAAAGGTTGCTATGGGCGGTAACTGCGGAGAAGACAACAACGTCATCCAGGTAATCGATATTGCCTGCGACGAGTGTCCTGCTGCAGGTTATGAGGTAACAGATTCCTGCCGCGGCTGCCTTGCTCACAGATGCGAGGACGTATGTAAGAGAGGCGCTATTTCTTTCGACCACAACCACGTGGCGCACATTGATAAGTCAAAGTGCGTAGAGTGCGGTCAGTGCGCAAAGGTATGCCCCTACTTCGCAATCGTAAACCGTAGCCGTCCCTGCCAGAATGCCTGCAAGGTTAAGGCTATTACAATTAAAGAAAACAATGCCGCAGCCATCGACTCAGGTAAGTGTATCCAGTGCGGTGCCTGCGTATACCAGTGCCCCTTCGGCGCTATTGCTGATAAGTCCTATATCCTCAACGTTATCGATATGATCCAGAAGAGCGATAATAATAAGAACTTCAAGGTTTATGCTATTGTTGCTCCCTCTATCTCCAGCCAGTTTACGTACGCAAAGCTCGGTCAGGTCATCACAGGCCTTAAGGAGCTCGGCTTCCACACAGTAATCGAGGCTGCTCTCGGTGCGGATATGGTTGCACTTTCCGAATCCCGCGAGCTCGTAGAAAAGGGTATGCTCACAAGCTCCTGCTGCCCTGCGTTCGTAGCTTATATCAAGTCTGCGTTCCCCAAGCTCCTTCCTCTCGTATCTCATAATCCTTCTCCCATGACTGCCCTTGCTAAGTATATCAAGGAAACAGATGAGAATGCAAAGGTTGTATTTATCGGACCCTGCACAGCAAAGAAGGCAGAGGCTCAGCTTGAAGAGGTTAAGCCCTTCGTTGATGCTGTTATGACATTCGAGGAGCTTCAGGCTCTCTTCGATAGCCGCGACTTCGATATCACAAGCCTTTCCGAGGACGTTCTTGATAACGCCTCCTACTTCGGCAGAATCTTTGCCCGCAGCGGCGGTCTTTCCGATGCAGTTGCTCAGGCAATGAAGGAGCAGAACATCGAATTCGATCTCAAGGCTGTTCCTTGCGACGGAATCGAGGCTTGCCGTGTTGCTCTTCTTAAGGCAAGCAAGAACCTTCTCGACGGTAACTTCATCGAGGGTATGGCTTGTATCGGCGGATGTATCGGCGGTGCCGGCTGTCTTACTCACGGTGAGAAGAACAAGGCAGAAGTAGATAAGTATGGCAAAGAGGCCATGGAAAAAACGATTACCAGCGCAGTTTCTGTGCTTAAGTAATATATCATTTCCTTCAATAAATGTATAATATAAAAGGGAGTTTATAAAATGTCAAAAGTTACAATTATCGGCGCAGGAAGCGTTGGCTCTACAATTGCTTATACCCTTGCAACAGGCGGTTACGTGTCCGAGATCGTTATGATCGATATTAACGAGGAAAAGGCTCTCGGCGAGGCGCTTGATATCCGTCAGGGTATGCCCTTCTGCCCCCCTGTTTCCGTTTACGCAGGCACATACCGTGATGCTGCAGGAAGCGATATCGTAGTTCTCACATCCGGCCTTGCAAGAAAGCCCGGCCAGTCCAGACTTGACCTTGCTCAGGCAAACGTAAACATCACAAAGTCTATCATTGCTCAGGTTACAAAGTATGCTCCTGATGCAACCTACGTTATCGTATCCAACCCCGTTGACGTAATCACATACGTATGGAACAAGATCTCCGGTCTCCCCGAGAACAAGATCATCGGCTCCGGTACAATTCTTGATACAGCACGTCTCCGTGCAAGAATCTCCGAGTACTATTCCATCAGCCAGCACAACGTTCACGCATACGTGTTCGGTGAGCACGGCGACTCCTCCTTCGTTCCCTGGTCTATTGCTAACATCTCCAACATCCCCGTTGCAGAGTATCCCAAGGTAGCAACTCTCCAGGATGCTATCTATCCCGACCTTAACTATAAGGAAGTAGAGGAGTATATGAGAAAGTCCGGCGGACGTGTTATCCAGAGAAAGGGAGCTACATTCTATGCAGTTTCTCTCTCCGTATGCCACATCTGCAAGTGCCTTCTCAACGGTACAGATACAACAATGACAGTTTCCACAATGATGCACGGCGAGTACGGCACCGATGACGTATGCCTCTCTACACTTAACGTAGTTGGTAAGGAAGGCATCCGCGGCAAGCTTCTCGTTAACCTTACAGACGAGGAGCAGGCACTTCTCAGAAACAGTGCAAACTGCCTCAAGGAAATCATTACTCAGATTGAGATCTAATTGGAGGATAAATTAATGAACTATCGTATTGAACACGACTCTATGGGCGAGGTTCAGGTACCCGCTGATAAGTACTGGGCAGCCCAGACAGAGCGTAGCCGCACAAACTTCCGTATCGGCGTAGATATCGAAACAATGCCCCGTGAGATCACTAAGGCTTTCGGTGTTCTCAAGAAGGCAGCAGCTATGGCAAACAATGCTCTCAAGCCCGAGAAGATGACAGACGAAAAGCTTGAGGTTATCTCCAAGGCTTGTGACGAGGTTATGTCCGGTGCTCTCAACGATCACTTCCCCCTCGTTGTATGGCAGACAGGTAGCGGTACTCAGTCTAACATGAACGCAAACGAGGTTATTGCAAACCGTGCAAACGAGCTTGCAGGCAAGAAGCTTTGCCATCCCAACGATGATATCAACATGAGCCAGTCCTCCAACGATACATTCCCTACAGCAATGCACATCGCTGCTGTAGCTGCTATCGAGGATAAGCTTATTCCCGCAGTTGAGCTCCTCATCGGCACATTCAAGCGCCTTGAAGAAGAGAACGAGGGCATCACAAAGAGCGGCCGTACACACCTTCAGGACGCAACTCCCGTTAAGTTCAGCCAGGAGATCAGCGGCTGGCGCTCCTCTCTCGAGATGGATATCTTCCTTCTCCGTAAGGCTCTCCCCGCACTCAGAACTCTCGCTCTCGGCGGTACTGCAGTTGGTACAGGTCTTAATGCTCCCGCAGGCTTTGACGTAAAGGTTGCTGAGGCTGTTTCCGAAATCACAGGTAAGGACTTCACAACAGCTGATAACAAGTTCCATGCTCTCACATCCAAGGACGAGCTCGTATTCGCTCACGGCGCTATCAAGGCTCTCGCTTGCGATATGATGAAGATAGCAAACGACGTTCGTTGGCTCGCATCCGGCCCCAGACTCGGTCTTGGCGAGATCTTCATTCCCGAGAACGAGCCCGGCTCTTCCATCATGCCCGGTAAGGTTAACCCCACTCAGTGCGAGGCTGTTACAATGGTAGCAGTTCAGGTAATGGGTAACGACGTTGCAGTTTCCATGGCAGCATCTCAGGGTAACTTCGAGCTTAACGTATTCATGCCCGTTTGCATTTACAACTTCCTCCAGTCTGCAAGACTTCTTGCAGAGGCTATCGTTTCCTTTAACGATAACTGCGCTGTTGGTATTGTTGCAAACAAGCAGAAGATGCATGATAACCTTCATAATTCTCTTATGCTCGTAACAGCTCTCAACCCCTATATCGGCTATGAAAATGCGGCTAAGACTGCAAAGAAAGCATATCACGATAACATTTCTCTCAAGGAGGCTTGCGTTGAGCTCGGCTTCCTCACAGCAGAGAGATTTGATGAGGTCTTCAAGCCTGAGAACATGGCGTAAAGAAAGGACTGACCGAAAAATGAAAATAGCATACTATCCCGGATGTACGCTGAAAAATAAAGCAAAGGATCTCGATCGCTATGCGATCGAGTCCTTGGCAGCCCTCGGCTGGGAGCTCGAAGAAATCGAGAATTGGCAGTGCTGCGGCGGTATGTATACCTCCGCTGCCGATGAGATCGCAACCAAGCTTCCCGCAGTTCGTGCTCTTGCAAACGGACGCGACAACGGCGGCAAGGTACTCACCGTATGCTCAGCGTGCTATAACGTACTTAAGCAGACAAACCATGAGTTTGTAAAGAACCCCGATTTCGACCGCCGCGTTAATAACTACCTCGCTCCCGATTTTGAATATCACGGCGAGGCAGAGGTTGTTCACTTCCTCGAGTTCCTTCGCGACACTATCGGATTTGATAACCTTGCAAAGAAGGTTGTAAAGCCTCTCGCAGGCAAGAAAATCGCAGCATACTACGGCTGCCTTCTCCTCCGCCCCTCCGAGGTTTTGCAGTTTGATTCTCCCGAGAATCCCAAGATCATTGAGGACTTTATCCGCGCTCTCGGTGCAGAGCCCGTTATCTACCCCATGAGAAACGAGTGCTGCGGCGGATATATCACCCTTGAAGATAAGAATGCGGCTAAGAAGAGAAGCAACGCTGTTGTAGATAGCGCTGTTGAGATGGGCGCTGATTATATGATCACAGCTTGCCCCCTCTGCCAGTACAATCTTGCAAAGAATGCGGCTGCAGATCTTCCCGTTCGCTATTTCACTGAGGTTCTGGCAGAAGCCCTCGGCCTCATAGAAGAATAAAGGAGTGTCTGAAATGGAAAATAAGAAGAAAGAACAGATCCTCCGCATGAGCGGCGCTGCAGTTCAGAAGTGCATGCGCTGCGGTAAGTGCTCAGCGACCTGTCCCTCCTACGATGAGATGGAATTTCATCCTCATCAGTTTGTATATATGGTAGAAAAGGGTGACATTGATGCGCTCATGGCATCCGAATCCGTATATAAGTGCCTCACATGCTTTGCTTGCGTTGAGAGATGCCCCCGCGGTGTTGAGCCTGCAAAGGTTATCGAGGCTGTTCGCCTTGAGGCAATAAGACAGCAGGGCGCAAACCACCTGAAGCCCAACCAGATCCCCGCTCTCCTTGACGAGGACCTTCCCGGTCAGGCTCTCATGGCGGCATTCAGAAAATACGCGAAGTAAGGAGGAATAACCGAAATGCAGAGAATTGGTGTATTTGTATGTCATTGCGGTACCAACATTGCAGGAACCGTAGACGTTAAGAGAGTTGCAGAAACTCTCGCTAAAGAGCCCGGCGTCGTTTATTCCATTGATTATACCTACATGTGCTCCGAGTCAGGACAGAACCTTATCAAGGACGCTATCAGAGACTATAAGCTCACAGGCGTTGTTGTTTGCTCCTGCTCCCCCAGAATGCACGAAAACACATTCCGTAAGGCTGCAACAGCAGCAGGTCTTAACCCCTACATGGTTGAGATCGCAAACATCCGTGAGCAGTGCTCCTGGATCCATAAGGATATTGTTGAAGCAACAGAGAAGGCAGTAATCCTCGGCCGTGCTGCGATCGCTAAGGTTCACCTTAACGCTCCTCTTAAGGCAGGCGAGTCTCCCGTAATCAAGAGAGCTCTCGTTATCGGCGGCGGTATCGCAGGTATCCAGACTGCTCTTGATATTGCAGATGCAGGCTTTGAGGTTGATATCGTTGAGAAGCAGCCCACAATCGGCGGTAAGATGACACACCTCGATAAGACCTTCCCCACACTCGACTGTGCGGCTTGTATCCTCACACCTAAGATGGTTGAATGTGCTCAGAACGAGAACATCAACATCTATTCCTACAGCGAAGTAGATACAGTATCCGGCTTCGTTGGTAACTTCTCCGTTAAGATCAAGAAGAAGGCACGCTATGTTGACGAAACAAAGTGTACAGGCTGCGGAATCTGTACTGAAAAGTGCCCCCAGGAGAAGGTTCCCAATGTGCTCAATATGGGAATGGATAACCGCCGTGCGGTTTATATCCCCTTCGCTCAGGCAGTACCTAAGGTTGCAACAATCGATGCTAACTACTGTACAATGATGAAGACCGGCAAGTGCGGTGTTTGCTCCAAGGTTTGTACAGCAGGCGCTATCGACTACACTCAGAAGGATGAGATCGTAGAGCGTCAGTACGGTGCTATCGTAGTAGCAACAGGCTTCAATCCTATTAATGTAGAAAAGTATGATGAGTATGCATACTCCCAGTCCAAGGACGTTATCACATCTCTCGAGTTCGAGCGTCTTACCAATGCGGCAGGCCCCACATCCGGTAAGCTCCTTCGTCCCTCCGACGGAAAGCATCCTCACACAATCGTGTTCGTTCAGTGCGTAGGCTCCAGATGCACAGCAGAGAAGGGCAAGAGCTACTGCTCCAAGATCTGCTGCATGTACACTGCAAAGCACGCAATGCTCACACGTGAAAAGTATCCCGATACAGACGTATACGTATTCTATATCGACGTAAGAACACCCGGTAAGAACTTTGATGAGTTCTATCGCCGTGCTGCCGAGGAATACGGCGTACATTATATCAAGGGCATGGTTGGTAAGGTTGCTCCCCGTGCAGACGGCACACTCGACGTTCAGGCGTCCGACCTTATCATGAACGAGCAGCTCCATATCAATGCAGACCTCGTAGTTCTTGCAGCTGCTATCGAGCCCGATAAGTCCGCTCGTCCCCTTGCTACAAAGCTTACAGCAAGCATGGATACAAACGACTTCTTCACAGAAGCTCATCCTAAGCTTCGTCCCGTAGAATCCCCCACAGCAGGTATCTTCCTCTCCGGCGCATGCCAGGGCCCCAAGGATATCCCCGAGACCGTATCTCAGGCAGGTGCGGCAGCGGCTAAGGTAATCGGCCTCCTTGCAAAGGATAAGCTCGTTACTAACCCCTGCGTGGCTAAATCCGATGAGAACCTTTGTAACGGATGCTCCCAGTGTGCAAACGTATGTCCCTACGGCGCTATTACATATGCTGATAAGGAATTCAGAATGCCCGACCGTACAACAAAGATACGTCGTGTTGCTTCTGTTAACCCTGCAGTATGTCAGGGCTGCGGTGCTTGTACCGTAACATGTCCTTCCGGTGCTATGGACCTTCAGGGCTTCTCCAACAGACAAATTATGGCGGAGGTTGACGCAATATGCAAGTAAACGAAAATTTCAAGCCCACCATTGTAGCCTTCTGCTGCAACTGGTGCTCATATGCGGGAGCAGACCTCTCCGGTACTAACCGTCTTCAGTACCCTGCAGACGTTAAGATCATCCGTGTACCTTGCTCCTGCCGTGTTAACCCCATGTTCATCCTTCGTGCTTTCCAGCGCGGAGCTGACGGAGTTATCCTTTGCGGTTGCCACCCCGGCGACTGCCACTACACAAGCGGCAACTACTTTGCCCGCCGCCGTATGACTCTCCTCTTCTCCATGCTTGACTACCTCGGTATCGAGCGTGACAGAACCCGTGTTGAATGGGTATCTGCAGCAGAGGGCGCAAAGTTTGCGGCTACTATGAACGAATTCACTCAGCACATCATTAAGCTGGGACCTAATCGTAGACTGGAGGATCTGAGATGCAGGAAGTAATGAAAAAGAGAGCAATAGAGCTTCTTTCTGATGGGACTGTATCCAAGGTTATCGGCTGGATCCCCGGCGAGTTTTCCTATGATATGACTCCCGCTGTTTTCACAACAGCAAAAGAAATTGAAGATAGCTTCGTTTATAACGAATTTTGCGGCGCAAACGTTTCAAAGTACGTTATGAAGGAGCAGAAGAAGGATAGCGAGGCAAAGATCCTCGTATTCCTTAAGCCCTGCGATACATATTCCTTTAACCGCCTTGTTGCGGAGTATAAGGTAAACCGTGCAGGCGTTTACGTTATCGGCGTAGGCTGCGACGGCATGGCAGACGTTGAGAAGATCAAGGCAAAGGGTATCGACGGTATCATCGGTATCAGCGCAGACGGCGATTCCTATAAGGTTGAAACCGTTTACGGCACAGAGACAGTTGCAAAGGCTGAGGCTATGGCTGAGAGATGCGTAAACTGCAAGTCAAAGAAGCTTGTTGTTTATGATGAGATCATAGGCGAGGACGGCGAGGTAGCTGATTCCGGCCGCTTTGCAGACGTTGAAAAGCTTGAGGCAATGACAGCTGAGGAGCGTTATAATTTCTGGAGAGGCGAGCTTTCCAGATGTATCCGTTGTAACGCATGCCGCAACGTTTGCCCCGCTTGTACTTGCGAAACCTGTATCTTTGATAACCCTGCTTCCGGTGTTTCCCAGAAGGCAGCGGCTGATACGTTCGAGGAAAATATGTTCCACGTAATCCGCGCATTCCACGTAGCGGCAAGATGTACTGACTGCGGTGAGTGCTCCAGAGTATGTCCCGAGCATATTCCCCTCCACCTCCTCAACAGAAAGTTCATTAAGGACATCAACGAGCTTTACGGCGACTATCAGGCAGGCGAGGACTCCGAGTCCAAGACTCCCCTTACCTCCTATACCTTTGATGACTGCGAGCCCTCTGTTGTTCATGAAAGGGGTAACGAATAATGCTTTATCTTTCCTATGATAAGCTTGACCTTTTCTTTGAAAAGGCATCTGAAAAGCTTAACGTATACGTGCCTGTAGATACAGGCAAGGGCGCTTCCTATAAGAAGTGGGAGAAGGGATGCGAAGTTTCCAAGGCTCTCCATACAGTAAGAAGCGCAAAGGATTTCTTCTTCCCCCAGACAGAAAACCTTGTTGAATTTAAGGTAGACGGCAAGAAGATCGAGATCATCGATCCCCGCCGTGAAACTGAGGATTACGCAGTATTCGGCGTTCGCGCTTGCGACGTTAAGAGCTTTGGTATCCTTGATAAGGTATTCCTCTCTGAGCCTGTAGACAGCTACTATAAGAACAGAAGAGATCACGGTGTTATCATCGGTCTTTCCTGCTCCCGCCCCTCCGAGACATGCTTCTGTACCACTTTCGGTATCGATGCTGCAACTCCTATGGCAGACGTTGACCTCACAGAGGCTGATGGCGGCTACTTCTTCAAGGCAAACACAGAGAAGGGAAGCGCATTCATCGCATCCCTCGGTGATATCTTTGAAGAGGGCGATGAGGCTAAGGCTGAGGACGCAAAGGCAAAAACTCGTGAGATCATGAAGAAGCTTCCTCTCGCTTCCCTCACAACTGAGGGCTTTGGCGCAGATAAGCTTGAAGAAATGTTCGGCGATGCAAGATGGGCAGAGCTCTCCGAGGCTTGTCTCGGCTGCGGCACATGCACATTCGTTTGCCCCACATGCCAGTGCTACGATATCCGCGACTACGATACAGGTCACGGCGTTCAGCGTTACCGCTGCTGGGACTCCTGTATGTATTCCGACTTTACAAAAATGGCTCACGGCAACCCCCGTCTCACACAGAAAGAGAGATTCCGCCAGAGATTTATGCATAAGCTGGTTTATTTCCCCTCCAACAATGACGGCGAGTACGGCTGTGTAGGCTGCGGCAGATGTGTTGCATCCTGCCCCATCAATATGAACATCGTTAAAGTAATGAAGAAATTTGCAACGGAGGCTGACAATGACTAACGAAACTCTTATTCCCTATCTCGGAGAGGTTACCGATATCCGTATCGATACTCCCGATGTCAAGACCTTCCGAGTACTGACACCCGACGGCGTAAAGCCCTTCGAGCATATGCCCGGTCAGTGCGCAATGCTCTCCATTCCCGGCGTAGGCGAGGCTATGTTCTCTATCACATCCTCTCCCACAAATAAGGATTATATGGAGTTCTCCATCAAGAAGTGCGGATGCCTCACAGAGTGGCTCCACGCTATGGATGTAGGACAGCAGATCACAATCCGCGGACCTTACGGTAAGCCCTTCCCCGTAGAGGAAGACCTCAAGGGTAAGGACCTCCTCTTCATCGCAGGCGGTATCGGTCTTGCTCCTCTTCGTTCCGTAATCAACTACGTTCGTGATAACCGTGCAAACTACGGCAGCGTTCAGATCATTTACGGTGCACGTTCCATGGATGACCTCGTTGACTACAAGGAGATCATCGATGAGTGGATGCAGGACAGCGGTATCGAGGTTAACCTCACAATCGACCGCGAGCAGGAGGGCTGGGACGGCCACGTTGGCTTCATTCCCGCTTTCGTTAAGGAGCTCAACCCCGATCTCAAGAAGACCGTTCTCATGTGCGGTCCTCCCATCATGATCAAGTTCACACTTGCAGAGCTTATGGGTCTCGGATTTGAGAAGACTCAGGTTTATACAACAATGGAGCTCAGAATGAAGTGCGGCGTAGGTAAGTGCGGTCGTTGCAACATCGGCGATAAGTACGTTTGCAAGGACGGCCCCGTATTCCGTTTTGACGAGCTTGATGAACTTCCGGATGAATATTGATCCGACATAAAGAAATGGAGAAAACAACAATGGAAAATATGGTTAATATATTCCTTTACGGCAAGAAGTATTCTGTTCCTGCAAACCTCACAATCATGAGCGCTATGGAATATGCAGGATACCAGCTTGTTCGTGGCTGCGGCTGCCGTAACGGATTCTGCGGCGCTTGCGCTACCATTTACAGAATCAAGGGTGACAACGAGCTTCATGCTTGCCTTGCTTGTCAGACAACTGTTGAGGATAACATGTATATCGCAACACTCCCCTTCTTCCCCCTTGCAAAGCAGGTATACGATATCGAAAAGGTAGCAACAACTGAGGCTGTTATGATGCAGCTCTACCCTGAGATCTACGCTTGCGTAGGCTGTAACGCTTGTACAAAGGCTTGTACACAGGGCCTTAACGTAATGCAGTACATCGCATACGCTCAGAGAGGCGACTTTGAGGCTTGCGCTGAGGAGTCCTTCGACTGCGTAATGTGCGGCGTTTGCTCTTCCCGTTGCCCTGCAGGCATTTCTCATCCCCAGGTTGCAATGCTTGCTCGCCGTATCAACGGTAAGTACCTTGCTCCCGCTTGCGGCCACCTTGAGGACCGTGTAAAGGAGATCAAGGACGGCACATTCACAGAGCTTATCGAGGCTCTCATGCAGAAGCCTATTGAGGAGCTCAAAGAGCTTTATAACACACGTGAGATCGAGAAGTAAGGAGGAAAGAGAAAATGTATTCTGAAAAGTATCAGGAGTCTCTGGCTGCAGTTGCAGCGGCAAGAGAAGCGAATATCGCTATGGAGCCCGCTCGTATGACTGCAGAGCAGAAGGAGACTCTTCTCAAGACATACCATCCCGACTATAAGGAGGATCAGTTCTCCACTCTCGCAATCGGTCCCAACAAGGGCGATAAGGTTCCCCACGAGCTTTGCGAGATGCTTCAGGCTCACTCCAGAATCACAGCTGACAGTGTAGACCTTACAAACCCTGACTACGAGTGCGACGTGCTTATCATCGGTGCTGGCGGCGCAGGTACTGCTGCTGCTATCGAGGCACACGAGGCAGGCGCTGACGTTATGATCGTAACTAAGCTTCGTATGGGCGATGCTAACACAATGATGGCAGAGGGCGGCATCCAGGCTGCTGATAAGCCCAACGACTCTCCCGCAATCCACTTCGTTGACGCATTCGGCGGCGGTCACTTCGCTGCAAAGCGCGACCTCCTTGCTAAGCTCGTTTGCGATGCTCCCGAGGCTATCAAGTGGCTCTCCGATCTCGGCGTTGAGTTCGATAAGGAAGAGGACGGCACAATGGTAACAACCCACGGTGGCGGTACTTCCAGAAAGAGAATGCACGCAGCTAAGGACTATTCCGGTGCTGAGATCATGAGAACTCTCCGTGATGAGGTTCTCAACCGTGGCATCAACGTTGTAGATTTCACATCTGCTATCGAGCTTATCCTTGATGAGAACGGTAAGGCAGCAGGTGCAGTTCTTATGAACATGGAAACAAAGGATCTCCTCGTTGCTAAGGCTAAGACTGTTGTTATCGCAACAGGCGGTGCAGGCCGTATGCATTACCAGGGCTTCCCCACATCCAACCACTACGGTGCAACAGCTGACGGTCTTGTTCTCGGTTACAGAGCAGGAGCTAAGCTTCTCTACGCTGAAACACTTCAGTATCATCCCACAGGTGCTGCATTCCCCGAGCAGATCTTCGGTGCTCTTGTAACTGAGAAGGTTCGTTCTCTCGGTGCAAAGCTCGTTAACTGCAACGGTGAAGTATTCATGCATCCCCTTGAGACACGTGACGTAACTGCAGCTTCCATCATCCGTGAGTGCTCCGACCGTGCAAACGGTATCGACACAGGTAACGGCCTTGCAGTATGGCTCGATACACCTATGATCGAGGCTATCGGCGGCGAGGGTACAATCGAAGCTAGAATCCCCGCAATGATGAGAATGTTCGGCGAGTACGGCATCGATATCCGTAAGGAGCCTATCCTTATCTACCCCACACTCCACTACCAGAACGGCGGTCTCGACATCACAGTTGACGGTATGACAACAAACGTTGAGAACCTCTTCGTTGCAGGTGAGGCAGTTGGCGGTATCCACGGTAAGAACAGACTTATGGGTAACTCCCTCCTCGATATTATCGTATTTGGTAGAAACGCAGGTCAGAACGCAGCTAAGGCTGCAAAGACTGCTACAGTTGGCGCACTCTCTCTCGATCACGTAACAAAGTTCGAGGCTGAGATCGCAGAGGCCGGCATCGAGACAGATGCAGTTTCTCCCAAGCTCCTTCCTAACTATACAAAGCAGAAGAACATCTGATAGGAGGCGCAAACAATGAATCTTTTCGGCGGTGTTATTCCTATTACTGGAGTTTCATTCTTCCTTTTCTGCGTGTTCGCGATCCTCGCTGTAGGCTATGCCCTTGGTAGAATCACTATCAAGGGCGTGTCCCTCGGCGACGCGGGCGTATTTATCATCGCGCTTCTCTTTGGCGCACTTTTCTGCAGTGACCTTATGCCCGAGCCTGTTGTGTTCGAGGAGTCCTGGCTTTCCATCATCGAGAGCTTCGGCCTTATTCTCTTCGTAACAAGCGTTGGCTTCATTGCAGGTCCCAAGTTCTTCGCAAACATGAAGAAGAACTTCAAGAGCTACGTTCTTCTCGGCGTTATCATCATCCTCGCAGGCGGTCTTTCCGCTTTCGGATGCATTATGCTCGGCAAGCACGTATTCGGCTACGGTGCTTCCACCATTACCGATATCGATGGCTTCGTTGCTATGATCGTAGGTCTTCTTTCCGGCTCCCTTACTTCTACTCCCGCATTCTCTGCTGCTAAGGCAACAGTTGCGGCTGAGTATCAGAGCCTTGTTTCCGTAGGTCACGGTATTGCTTATATCTTCGGTGTTGTAGGCGTTGTGCTCTTCGTTCAGCTCATTCCTAAGCTCACAAAGGCTAACATGGATGATGAGAGAGCAAAGATCTCCGTTCCTGCAAAGGAAGAGGGCAAGGTAAAGAAGGTAGTTAAGCTTCTCCACCTCGACCATATGGGCGTTTGCGCATTCTCCATTGCAGCTATTCTCGGTACAGTTGTTGGTAAGATCAAGATCCCCATGAGCGGCGACGGTCTCGAGGGCACTTGCTTCTCTCTCACAACAACAGGCGGATGCCTCCTCGTTTCCCTTATCATCGGCCACTTCGGCAGAGTTGGTAAGGTAAGCCTTATGCCTGCAGAGACCACCCTCAAGCTCTTCCGTGAGCTTGGTCTCGTTCTCTTCCTTGTAGGCGCAGGTATCCCCGGCGGTGCAGACTTCGTTGCAAACTTCAACGGTATGTACTTCGTATACGGTATCATCATGACAATCGTTCCTATGATCCTCGGATTCCTCTTCGCGAAGTACGTTCTTAAGCTTCCCCTTCTCAACAACCTCGGTTCTCTCACAGGCGGTATGACATCCACACCCGCTCTCGGAACCCTTATCGGAACAGCAGGAACAGAGGACGTTGCAGCAGCATATGCGGCAACATATCCTATTGCACTTATCGCAGTAGTTCTCGTATCCCAGTTCCTCATTATTATATTCTGATAATAGCACCTATAAAGGTCGCAGGCTCTCAAGGCTTGCGACCTTTTTATATGCATGGCACGGTTTTAGTGTATAATGCATTGACGGAATATATATAATATGGTAAAATTGTGTCATAATTACAAAAACAAAGAGGAACTTTTAAGATGAACAAATATTATGAACAGATCATGGAGCTGAAGGGAGCAGAGGAGCTGTGCGCCCTTGTAAAGCGCTGGGATATCCTCTCTGAAAACATCACTAAGCGCTCGCCCGATGCTCCTATAGTTTTGCCCGATATCTTTTTGTATACCCGACCCGGATACGGAAATACAAGACTTCTCAATCTGCTTTCCGAATACCTGAGCTCAAAAAACAATCTTATGAGCTTTTACGGTGACGTGAAGTTCTTTGAATTCAAGCTTGATTACTGCAGACCCGACAGTGAATTTAACGAGCTGTACAGACTTATGGAGTCTGTTCAGGTTGCCGCAGGATTTCGCAGCGAGTTCAAGGGTGTTATCCGCATAAACGTGGATGAATGGATCGGTCATCACAATGAAAAGCATTTCCTTGATTTTCTGCAGTTTCTTCAGATCAATACTGCCTACTGGCTCATCGTTCTCAGCCTTTCAAATTACAGAGAAAACGGCGAGGCGGGCGAGCTTGAGGCGGTTGTCCGTATGTATCTGAGAATTGAGAAGGTCAAAATAAATCTCCCCGAAAACAAGGAGCTTGTTGAGTATGCCTCTGAGTATCTCAGAAAATACGGCTTCGAGCTTGACAGCTCTGCCAAGGAATTACTTTGCGCCTCCCTGGACGTTTTGAGAAACAATAAGTATTTTTATGGCTTGCATACAATAAAGGATATGTGCAACGACATAGTATACGTCCTCTTCTCAAAGGAAACAGTGGCAGACAAGACTATAACTGCAGATATGCTGGAAGATTTCTCTGCAGAGAGTGAATATATCAAGAGAACTGTCTTCAAGATCAAAAAGACAGGCACCATAGGATTCTGAGAGGTGACGGGAATGGAATATAAATTAGGTAAATATCAGAACATAAACCAGGAAACACGCTGGGCTACAATGGATGAAATAAAGCGCTCCTCCACCTACGTTGACCTCAGCGCCGACGTTTATCCCGGAGCAGGCCTTCCCGTTATTTCAGACGGACACGAGGCATACGTGGATTCCTCCGATACTCACAGCCTTATTTTCGGTGCAACAGGCTCAAAAAAGACAAGACTTTTCTGTATGCCCATGCTCAACTATTTCATAAAGGCAGGAGAATCCTTTATCGTAACCGACCCCAAGGGCGAGCTTTATGCAAGAACTGCGGGAATGGCAAATGCCAATGATTATAACGTTGTAGTTCTTAATTTCCGTGATATCGGAAGGGGAAATATGTGGAATCCTCTCTCCTTGCCTTATGAGCTGTATCAGGAGGGAAGGACTGATGAAGCTGTTGCAATGCTCAATGATTTTGTAGCAACGATCTCAGCTCCTCAGTTTGAGCATACAGTAGATACCTTCTGGCCCGAAATGGCATCCTCCCTTGCTATTGCAAATCTTTTGTTAATGATGGAAACAGCAACAAAGGAAGAGGCAAACGTTGGTACTCTTGCAATGCTTTGCACCTCATATTCTGCGGAAAAGCTTGAAAAGCTTTGTGCAAATATGAGAAGCGATACTATTGCCGGTCTCAATTATAAAAACGTATTTTCCAGTGCCGAAAAGACAAAGCAGAGCATTATGGTTTCTCTTTTCGGTATGGTTCGTATATTCAATAACCAGAAAAATCTGACAAAGATGCTTTCGGGAAATAATATCGATATATCCTCCTTCGGCAGAAAGAAGACAGCGGTATATCTTATCATTCCCGATGAAAAGAGCACATATCACTTCCTTATCACAACTTTTATAAAGCAGGCATACGAGATCCTTATTTCCGAGGCACAGAAGGAAGCAAACCGTCAGCTCCCCGTAAGAGTAAATTTTGTTCTTGATGAGTTTTGTAATATCCCCCGCATTCCCGATATGCCCTCCATGATCTCAGCTGCACGAAGCAGAAATATGCGCTATTACCTTGTAGCGCAGAGCTTGCATCAGCTGAAGGGCAGATACGGTGAGGATGCAGATACAATCAAGGGTAACTGCGATAACTGGGTATTCCTCACATCAAAGGAGCTTGACCTTCTTGAGGAGATAAGCAGCCTTTGCGGCTCATATTATACTCCCTACGGAAACCTTCGCAGACTTATTTCCGTTTCAGAGCTTCAGCGCCTTGATAAATCAAAGGGTGAGGCACTTATTATGCACTGCCGTCAGTATCCGATCATTTCCGAGATCGCAGATATAGACGATTATGAAATGTTCAAGGGATACAGTGCCCCCGATCTTGTTGAATATGAAATGCCCGAGGCTAAAATGTTTGATCTTGATCAGTTCTATAAGGACGTGATCAACGAAATTCGCCCCTTGCCCTTCTCATAATTTTTCGGAGCAGCTTATTATGATTGATAAAAACGGTCAGAAAATAATCGGGGATAAGGATAAATACGACTCTGAATTTGCACTTAAGGAAATAAAATTCTTTTTTAAGGGCTTTCTCAGTCAGCCCGATGACAAAAAGGCATACTCTATCTCGAAAATGATCCACCAATACGTTAAGAATACAAAGCAGTATGAGCCTGTAGCTGAGTATATGAAGGAGCTGGAGGACTATGCCCACGTTACAAGGAATGATGATTTTGTCTGGCATCTTGTTTATATCAGAAGATTGCAGGCAGATGTATTGAAGGCAGGCGGCAAGGCTGATTATAATGAGATCTTTGAGGCCAAATATGCTGCAGCCAAGCACTTTGAAAATATATGCAAGATATATCCCAGCAAGTTCAACAACCGTGCCAGGGCAAGTGAATACATGAGTGCTGCTATCGTTCTGCATAATGCAGGGTGCTTTTCGAAGATATCTGAAAAGCTGAAGGAAATATGCGTCTACGTTGAAGAGCTGTTCAAGGACCTGGTGCCCGAGGGTAAGGACGTTTACTATGATACAGGCAGACTGCTTTATTACTTTAAATTTTATTATGCAGCAAACAGCATCCAGGGAAAAGACAGCGAGTGCATCGAAAACCTGAACAAGGCCATATATTATTCGCTGGAAGGCTTTGCGCTTGATAAAACCAATGATTTCTACGTCAGACAGATCGCAATGTTTTTTGAATTGGGAATAAAGTATAAAGGGTTTGTATGTGATGATAATATCAAAAAGCTGGAAGACCTTTGCAGGGAGGTTTCAGTGATTGCCAAAGAAAGCGGAAGTCCCTTTACCGATGCCTTAAGCAGACTTGAAGCGGTCAGAAAAAAGGCTGTCGAGATTATGGAAAAATCCAAAAAATAATTAAATATGCCTCTGCTGCAGCAGAGAAAAAAGGAGGAAGTATTGCTTCCTCCTTTTTTTGTGCCTAAAATGAATCGAAAAGTCTTGAATGATACATAATTTTGTTATATAAATAAAAATATTATAAAAAACCAATTTTAGGTATTGACATATATTAGTATGTATACTATAATTGAAACAGATAAAGCAGTGCGAAAACAAACGGAAAACGGAGGAGACAGAAAATGGCTCGAATCAATAAAAGCGCATTGACAAAAACAGAAATCGTTCAGGAAGCTTGCAAGCAGTTTCTTGAAAAGGGATATTCCAATACAACGATATCGGCAATTTCGAAGGAGCTTGGAATGAGCCCCGGAAATCTGACCTTCCATTATCCGACGAAGGACCATTTGCTTGCAGAGCTGGTTGAAATGCTTTGCATCCATCAGTGGAATCTGCTGGAAAAGGAAGTGGACGACGGCTACAGCTCGGTAATGGCAATCTGCCTTGAGCTTGCGTATATGACAAGCACCTGCGAGGATGATGAGATCATCAAGGATTTCTTCCTCTCAGCCTATCGCAGTCCCATCTGTCTTGAAATCATCAGAAAAAATGACTGTCAGCGAGCTAAGGAGATATTTAAGGCCCACCGTCCCGAATGGACAGACGAGCAGTTTGCAGAGGCTGAGATACTTGTGTCAGGCGTAGAGTATGCTACGCTGATGACAGCGGGAGAGCCCGTGTCTCTCGAAACCAGAATCAGCGGTGCAATGCAGAACATACTCGGTATATACGGTATTCCGCCTGAGATACGCAGCATGAAGCTGAAAAAGGTATTTGAAACAGACTACAGAGCAGACGGAAAGAAGATCCTCTTGGATTTTAAGGAATACGTAAGAAAAGCAAACGAACAGGCTTTTCGTGAATTATTGAAAAGATAAGCTTCGGCGATCGGATAAAAGCCGAAAAGAAAGGTAAGGAAAGAAAATGAAAAAGCTTTCGAAGAAATTTGTCAGCATTTTACTTTGTCTGACGTTAATATTGGCAAGTTTCCCGATGGCTGTAATGGCATCAGATGCTGCAAGGAGCAATGATCCAGGTACAGCAGCAGACCCCGGTACGGCATATACATGGGAAACCATGATGGGTACCGATGCAGACGGAAACCGCTATGCAGGCCGTGTATGGGCAGATAAGTCTGTCTATAAGGAGGGCGATATTGCTGTTCTCAATACAAGCGGTAAGACAGGCTCATCCTTTGAGGTTTCCCTTGCGGATGACGAGGTGTTCCAGACAGTATTCTCAGTCCTCGGCTCATCCATGTCCTCAACAGATACAAAAGTTTCCCAGGGCCCCATGGACGTTGTTCTCGTTCTGGATAACTCAACGTCTATGCAGGACGTTTCCAACAAAACGACACGCCTTGAGAAGGTCATCACATCAGCAAACAGCCTTCTTGAAAATCTTCTTTCTGCATATGATATCAGAATCGGTATCACATCCTATAACTACGATGCAGATACAGTTCTCCCCTTCGGAAGATATACAAACGGCGTAACTCTTAAGGTAGATGACTATAAGAGCGACAGAGGCGGCAAAATTTCCGCATTTGACGATTCCGGCAAGCTTCTCGGCGAGGATGACGGATACGAAAGCGGCACAAACACACAGTCAGGCTACGATCTTGCAATGAAGATGCTTGAGGGCGCATCCGATACAGAGGGACGCACTCCCGTTGCCATCGTGCTGACAGACGGTGCTGCAAACACAGCAGTTGATAAGAGCTTTTATAACATTTCCAAGGGAACTATCAGACAGCGCTTCTACGATAACGGTGTTCCCGTGGGCGTTGCTCTCAGCACACTTCTCAATGCAGCTTATATGAAGGCAAGCGTTGAGGATAACTATAACGGACTTGCTCCCGTGATCTACGGCATCGGTGTTGACCTTGAAAACGGTGACGGCTCTGATGCGATCATCAATCCCGGTGCAGCTGACGGCTTCAGTAGCTCTAACGATAATAAGAATATCAGAGATGCATATAAGCTTTATAAGGATGAATGGTGCAAGGGCAAGACGATAACCGTAAAGCATTCAGGATATAGCTTCACCTTTGATCATAATTATCCCCAGGGCTCTGACGTAACCGATCAGGACATTATGGATAATATCAACTACGTTGATCATTACTTTAACGTAGCAAGCGAAAAGCTTCAGGATACCTTCAAGCAGATCTACGAGGAGCTTTCAAGCGGAGCATTCAACCCCATCACATCCACAATCCAGTCTGACGGCGCAACAGGCGTTAAGGATACTCCTCTTATCTACGTTGACTTTATCGGTCAGCATATGGAGGTTAAGAATATCCAGGCTGTAACACTTTTCGGCTCCTCCTATGGCGTTACAAGGGGCACGTCCTACACAGATACAATTGATGGCGAAACAGTAACCGTAACTCCCTTCACAGTAAATGCAGGAAACGGAACAAACCCCACAACAAACGAAGGCTGGAGCACATCCGATAATATCTCCATCCTTATTATCGAGGATGAGAAGGGTGAGCAGAAGCTTGAGGTAAGAATCGATCAGGAGATCCTCCCCATCATTCTCGAGCAGCTCACCACAAAGACAGTAGGCAATAATACAGTTGCAACTATCGATGAGTTTGTATACGATCCTCTCCGTGTTTTCTATACGGTAGGTATCGACAGCGATATCCTTCTCCCCGGCGGAAAGATCGACGTATCCAAGGTGCAGGGCTATGAGCATATCAACGATGCTTCAGGCACAGTATCCTTCTACAGCAACCGCTTCGGTGTTATGAACGGTGAAATGGACGGCGTCATCGACCTCGGTGATGCGCACGTAGGCTTCCAGCCCTCTGCGCAGAATCGCTACTATTATTATCAGACAAATCACGGTATCTTCACAGACGTAAAGTCAAAGATCAACTCCGATATCGAATGGGACCGCTCCGAGTACGGTGTTCTCTGGCAGGAGGGTCAGTACGAGCTTACTTGGATGAGCTATGACGAATATAAGACAGCAAAGGATAGCGATGAGGTATATACATACGTAACCTATTATCATCCTACAGCATCTGCAACAGATGCAGCCAATGCGGCAGAGGAGGTAACGTACCTTACCTATACAAGCTGGGAATATCTTAAGGATTCCGTAGCATTCTACGATGCAGCTTCCGAAAAGTACGTAAACTATGACAGCGAGACCGATAAGTTCACTCTTGACAGCATAGGCTACGTTGTATCTGCAGAAAAGATCGCGGAATACGTTGAGAAAAATCCCTCAGCTGATCTTTATGCAGTTCTTGGCGTAGCAGCAAGAAGAACAAGCCGTCTCCATAATATGTCCTTCGTTAAGGAAGAGAACACAACAGAGACTGCAGCACAGCGCGTTGCAGGCGAGTATACCTCCGAAACGTTAAAGAAGACACATAATAACAACAGTGTTCTTTTGTGGCTCGGTAACAACGGCAGACATACCGTTGAGATCGAAACAGGTATCGCTCTTACAAAGAACGTTACCGAAGCCTTCGGCAGTGCTGATGCTACATACGCACTTACTGTAGCTGTTCCCGCAGGCGTTAAGGCTGACCCCGTGGTTTACGATGCAGACGGACACGACGTAACAGCAAAGATTGCAGAGTATAAGAATAACGTTCTCACAGTAAACGTAAAGGCAGGGGAGACTGTATACGTAAGCGGTATTCCCCACGGTACGGAATGCGTTATCGGTGAAGTGATCGCAGGCGATTATTATATCGAATCCATGACAGATACCGTAACCGTTCCCATGGTAAGCGAGGTGCTTTCAGGTGCCGATCAGTTTGCCCGTGCATACGTAACAAACGCTCCCTACAAGTACGGAGATCTTACAATTATCAAGGATATCCTTCATAATTACAACGATATCCCCGAAAGCATGGCAGCAAAGGAGTTTGCATTCAAGGTTCAGCTTCCCGAAAGTCTTGCAGGTAAGACCTTTGCAGTAGATAATATCAATGCAACTCTCATGGAGAGCGACAGCATCACAGCAGATGCAGATGCAAGCTTTGTTGTAAAGCTCAAGGGTAATGAGTCTGTAACTATTATGGACCTTCCCACAGATGCAGCTTATACAGTAACAGAAATCTCCCACGTTCCCGGCTACGAGAACACAACAGGAGAGATCTCAGGTGTTATCATCCCCAACGCAGACAACACAGCACACTTCACAAATACTTATAAGACAACTCCCATAAAGCCCGAGGTAATCATTTCCGGTAACAAGATCCTTGTTGACGTGGAAAGCACATATACGGAAAATGAGGACTTCACCTTTGTTCTCAGCGAGTTCGTTGGCATTTCCGAGGAACATCCCGACGGATATAACGTTCTCGGCACAGATACTGCAAAGGCAGGAGAGGGATATTCCTTCAACCTTGCAGAGCTTCTCACAGAGGCACACGGCATCGGCACATACTACTACCGTGTAACAGAGAGAGCAGGCTCAACTGAGGGAATGACCTATGATTCTCAGAGAGGTCTCTTCGCAGTAATCATCACAGATAACGATGCAGACGGAGCTCTTGAATATACGGTAGAGAGCCTTGCAAACGCTGCAGTTGACGGCAATTTTGTAACAAAGGATTTCACAAATATCTATAACGTTTCCCGCACGTATGCAGACGTTAACATCGTTAAAGAGCTTAAGAACACAACGGGCGTTAATATCCCCAAGGATATCTTCCATTTTGTTCTTGTTAACGCAAAGGACGCATCTGAAAGTTATAATGCAACAACAGACGCATCCGGCAAGGCAACGATCCGTGTAGCAGACCTTGCAGAGGGCACGTACACATATAAGCTTTCAGAGGTTGACGGCGGTATGGCAGGAATGGCATACGATGCTACCGAGTATACGGTAGTGATCACAGTTGAAAACAGAGAGGGCGTTCTCGTTGCAACAGCTGAGATCGAGGGCGCAGCGCTTGAAAACGGTGATAATAGCGTAGAGGCAACCTTCGTTAACGAATATAAGCTTGAGCCCGCAAAGAACACCATCAGCGGTGTTAAGGACCTCAGAGGCAGAGCTCCCGAGAACGGAGAGTTCGCATTCGAGCTTTATGAAACAGATTCCTCCTTCACAATCAACGGCAGCGCAAAGGAAACTGTAACAAACACAGGCGTGACCTTCTCCTTCTCTGAGATCACATACGATAAGGTAGGCACATACTACTATTCCGTAAAGGAAAAGGCAGGCAACGTTGCAGGCGTAACATACGATACAACTCACTATCACGTAACCGTAAAGGTTGAGGTAGACAGAGACGATGCTACAAAGCTTGCAGTTTCAAGAGTTCTTGTAAACAAGGTCGGCCATAACGATGACAGCACCAGAAATATCGTGTTTGTCAATACATACACAGCAGCACCCACATCCTACACAATCAGCGGCACAAAGCACCTTAATGGCCGTGCGATCACAGCAGGCGAGTTTGAGTTCTCCCTTTATGAGGGCGATAACCTCATCGAAAAGGTAAGCGTTAAGGCAGACGGAACCTTTGCATTCTCTCCCATCGTATATAAGAGCGCAGGCGAATATATCTATACGGTTAAGGAGGAAGCAGGCGACCTTCCCGGTATCACATATACAGGCGCTGAAAATCCCGTAACAGTAAAGGTAACCGTAACAGATAATAACAGCATTCTCACAGCTGAGGCTGACGTTGCAAACAGCGAGATCGTATTTGAAAACGATTATAATGCAGCAGCGGCAACAGTAACCTTTGAGGGAACAAAGACTCTTGAGGGCGCAACCCTCAAAGATGGCGACTTCACCTTCAATCTCTATGAAACAGACCGCAGATTCACAATAGACGGTGACCCTGCAGAATCTGTAACAAATGCAGACGGAAGATTTGCATTTGAAAAGATAGAGTTCACTAAGGCAGGCGACTACTTCTACGTAATCGCAGAGGACACAAGCGATCCTATCGAGGGTATCGTATATGACCGCACCGAATACAGATATCACGTTCAGGTCAAGGATACAGGCGCAGGCCAGCTTCTCGCAACAGTTGTAAGCCTTACTGAGGCTACAGCAATAGTTCAGGTTGCCGATGCAGTTGAAAGCGTAAGCTTCAAGAATGCAGCAAGCGATTCTGCAACAGAAAAGGAAGTATACGTTGGCGGCGAATACGTAACCGAGATCGACGGCATGAGAGTTGAAGAGGGCACAGTGCTCACGTACTTCATCACTTACATGAACTTCAACGGTGTTGACGTTATCGTTGATATCATAGATACTATCCCCGCACACACAACGTACGTAGAGGGCTCCGCATCCCATAACGCAACCTACGTTGGCTCACAGCTCCATTGGATGCTCAACGTTGAGAACGGCGAAACAGTTACAGTATCCTTTGACGTAACTGTAGACGAGAGCGATTCCGTTATCTCCAATACTGCAGTTGTACGCGACGGATATAACTCCTATACAACAAACGAGGTTGTGAACCATACAGTTAAGGATCCTCTTAAGAAGGACGTATTCAAGGCTGATGATATAGCAGTAAGCATCGACGGCGAGAAGGTATCTGCAGGCGACAGACTTTACTATACCATCACGTATAAGAACTCCTCCTACGAAAAGGTTTCCCTTACCATCACCGATGAGATCCCCGAGTACACAACGTACGTTGAGGGCTCAGCGGATAATGACGGTGTATATGCAGACGGTGTGATCACATGGAATATCCGTGAGGTTCCCGCATGGGCAAGCGTAACAGTTTCCTTCGAGGTAGAGGTTGATGAGGCTGACAGCTCTGTTTCTGTCACAAACGAGGCTGTAGCAGTCAGCGGCAACAATTCCTATACTTCAAACGAGGTTAGCAATGAGGTAGAGGTAACTCCCGATCCTGATCCTGATCCCGATCCCGATC
>JAZRRC010000024.1:0-10738 GCA_045650355.1 Candidatus Avispirillum sp.
AAGCGCCCACCACGTCCGAAGGACACATCACGCAGGTCGTCCGCATCACGTTCCCGAAGGAAACCCCTCGTTCAAAAAGCCTAACGCTATGCGTTACTCTTTTTGTGGCTGGGATAGCAGGGCTCTGAACCGGTTTGGTGCCGTTAGATTAGCTAAACTAAAACTGAAACACAGCACCAAACAAGCCTGCAAGCAGGCGAGGTTCTTCGCCGTGGAGTGAAATCCCAACCAAAACAAAAAGCACCCGAATGGGTGCTCTTTGTTTTGGCTGGGATAGCAGGGCTCGAACCTACAAAGCGGGAGTCAAAGTCCCGTGTGTTACCGTTACACCATATCCCAACGGACCTTCAGTATATCATATACAGTATAATATGTCAAGATTTAAATTCTATGCCGTATCATTCCTCTTTTTCTTGCATATACTCTTCTTGTAGGCGTCATTCGCCGGGTCACGTGCACTGACCCCGTTGGGGTGCGCGGGGCCTCTTTTTTTATCATTCTATGAATATTATTTGTCAAGCCTATTTTCGAAAATATTATTTTTTCTACATATATAACAAATCGTGATTTTGTTATAATTTCAAAAAAAGCCTTTTTTCAACAGAAATCGGGTTTTCAAAAGGTAGTTTTCCCCTATAAAACCGAGATTTCAACAAGGTTTTCAACATGGTGTGGAAAACTTTTTAGACATCTACCGTTTTATGTTGAAAAATATCGCTGTGGTAAAAATGCACAAAATTCTACATTTGCCGTATATCCACAGATAAAAAACTCGGTCCCGCACTATGATTTTTGAATAATTTCGCCCCATTTTCGTTGTATAAATATACCATAATATGAATGAAGCTCTTTGCAGGAAAAAACGTCGGCAGCTTCAAAAAACAGTCAACGTTTTTCCGGTTTTGCGCCCCCGGGACTTAATTCTGCATTTGTTATAAATTTATTTGGAAGTATATTTTCTGACTATTGACAAATTTCGATTTGTGTGATACGATAATTTTGTAAATATTTTGATACGAGGTAACTACCATGGTATGTAAAAATTGTGGCGTTCAGATGCCCGACGATGCAACTTTCTGCGCTAACTGTGGCGTAGCAGTTCAGTCTGATGCTCAGGCTAACCAGACTAACTATATTAGCCAGGAGGATTTTTTGAATCATCAGCAGCAGCAGCAGGCTAATAACGGTTTCCAGCAGCCCAACAACGGCTACCAGCAGCCCAACAACGGATTCCAGCAGCAGCCCAACTACAACGGCTATCAGCAGGGATACAACACTCCCCGTCAGCCCTCCACCTTTGCTACTGTAGCTAAGATCCTCATGATCATCGGCACAGTTATCAATGCAGTTTACGTTCTCCCCCTTGTTTGGTGCATCCCCATGTGCGTGCACTACCATAAGTGCACAAAGAACAACATTCCTGTTTCCATGGGATTCAAGATTTGTTCTCTTCTCTTTGTAAGCCTTCTCGGCGGCGTCTTCATGATCCTGGATAAGGACAACTAAAAAGGTAAAAGCTGTTGCATTATTTGCAACAGCTTTTTTATTTGTTCGGGTTTGTGGAGTGGTTCTCCCTCCCATAAAATTATTCATTATTCATTATTCTTTATTCTTTATCCCCATTTACCACATATCGTTGCGTCTGTAAAGGAAAAAATTCCCGCCCCATCAGCACACGAACAAAAACTAAATTGGTATTTCGTAGGGGCTGATGCCCACATCAGCCCGTCCATCTGAACACGAACCGAAACGAAATTCGATGCACAAACGAACGAAAACGATACACGTAGCCGTAGGGGAGGGGTTTCCCCTCCCACGAACCGAAACGATATTCACAGCGAGGCGTTACGTCTGTAGCGGGAGGGGAAACCCCTCCCCTACGGATTAAAAATTTCGTATGTTTTATCAAATTTCGGTTAGTGCAGATCGCTCATGGTTTCGCCCTCAAGCGGAGGGCGACCAAAGGTGCCCTTTGGAATCCCTGACGGCAAAAGGTGTTTCGCTCTCTGCGGAGAGCGAGTCAGGGCGCTGCCCTAACAACCTGCGATTTTTTGAAAAAAATCGAGTAAAACTTTAAACTAAGCTGACCTTTTTCCTTCATAAAGTTTTTTGGAGTGCAGAACCTTTTTTTCAAAAAAGGTTTTGCATCCCGTACCCCACAAAAAAAGCTGTTGCAGATGGCTGCAACAGCTTTTTTATTCTTCTATTGTCTTATTTCTGTGCAGCTTTTCCAGTGCGAAAACTGCGAAGGGGACGATAACAAGCTGGATGATGATTCCGGGGATTCCCTGTACAAGTGCTGCCACCACGGTTGCCGCCTTAAGGCTGCCCTCCACGTACATAAGCACGTTGAATGCCACGGCATATGCCACTCTTCCGCAGATCATTGCACAAACGAGTGAAACGTAAACGCCCCATTTCTTTCCTCTCATTGGAGTCTTCATATACAGAAGTCCGCAGACTATTCCGTAGCAAACAAGCTCCACCGTCATCAGAGGCATCTGCGGATAGAATGCAGGCATGGCGGTGAGAATGCTGCTGAGAAAGGGAAGGGTCAGACCGAGGATCGCTCCCTCGATGGGGCCGAGAATAAGGGCGCCAACGAATACCGGCAGATGCATGGGAAGAAGGATAGTACCGGGTATGCCGAATCCGTGGGCTGTGGCAAAGGGTAGGATCAGTCCGAATGCCATCAGCAGGGCAAGAACAGTTATCTTT
Source organism: Candidatus Avispirillum sp. (assembly GCA_045650355.1). Taxonomy (GTDB): domain Bacteria; phylum Bacillota; class Clostridia; order Oscillospirales; family CAG-272; genus Avispirillum. Next base: position 2,719 of record JAZRRC010000024.1, read on the forward strand.
TGGGCTTTTGATCTCTCTTTCATAGAAAATTACTGCAGATAGCTCTTTGCGAGACCGCCCTCACTTGTTTCTCTGTACATGACCTTCAGGTCTTTTCCTGTTTCATACATGGTTTCAACGATCATATCAAAGGAGATCTTTCTTGAGTCTGCAAGGAAGTCTGCAAGGTTAACGGCATTGAGTGCTCTCATTGCCGCAATTGCGTTTCTCTCGATGCAGGGGATCTGAACAAGACCGAGAATGGGGTCACAGGTAAGACCCAGATGATGCTCGATAGACATTTCCGCCGCATACTCGATCTGATCGAGATCAAGCTCGTAAAGCTCAGCCGCAGCTGCAGCCGCCATAGCGCAGGCAGTTCCGATCTCTGCCTGACAGCCGCACTCAGCGCCGCTGATAGATGCGTTTGTCTTGATAAGGTTACCGATAACGCCTGCTGTTGCAAGAGCACGGACGATCTGAGTATCTGTAAAGCCTCGTCTGCCCTGCAAGAACTTCATAACAGCGGGAACAACACCGCAAGCACCGCAGGTGGGAGCTGTAACGATGGCGCCGCAGGAAGCGTTCTGCTCGCTGACAGCAAAGGCATAGGAGCAGATAAGGCGGTTAGTCTTAGTCTCCTCGCTTTCGTCGATATGCTTCTGGCGGTAGAGGTATCTTGCCTTTCTCTGGATGTTGAGACCTCCGTGGAGTGTACCCTCAGCCTCAAGACCCTCGCGAACGGCCTGCTTCATAACCTCCCATACCTGATGGAGGTAGTCCCATATTTCGGGGCCCTCGCATTCCTCAACGTACTGCCAGATGCGCTTATCGCCCTTGCGGCAGTATTCGGAAATTTCCGTAAAGGAATTAAGGAAATATACCTCGGGATGCTCTGTCATCTCCTCACCGTGGGCGATAACCTCGCCGCCGCCGATAGAGTAGTAGCGCTGACGGGCAACCTCGTTTCCGTCCTTATAGGCGATAAAATCCATAGTATTGGGATGGAAATCTGTGGGAGTTTCCATATCCATAACGATCTCGCACTTTTCGTCGCCAAAAGCCTCAAGGATGACCTTATCCGTCATATGTCCCTTACCTGTCTTTGCAAGGGAGCCGTAGAGGATAGCCTTGTAGCTGTCAGCAGGGGGGCATTCGTGAAGAAATCTTCCCGCTGCGTTAAGGGGACCGATGGTGTGAGAGGAGGAGGGACCTATGCCGATTCTGTACAAATATTTTAAAGACTGCATATAAAACCTCAATAATTCATTATTACTTATATTGTATCACATTTTCGATATTTTGCAAGGTATAATAAGGGGTTTTTCTTATTGCAATCCCACGAGGGATATGTTATACTGAATAAAGAAAGCTATAGTAAGAAAGGACGACTATTATGGCAACAGGAACCGTTACACTTCAGGCTATTATTGATAAGTTTCATCTTGAGGTGCTTTATACCCCTTGCGACCCCAAGGAGATCCATATCAGCAAAAACCTTATTAACAGACCCGCCCTCCCTCTTGCAGGATTTTTCGAGTGCTTTGAGGCAGAGCGTATTCAGATAATCGGTGCAACCGAGTATAAATATCTTGAAAGCCTTGATGAGGAGGTAAGAAAGGAGCATATCCGTGCCCTTTTCTCATACAAGTCTCCCGCCCTTATCTATACTCATTCAATGCCTGCGGATGCAGTAGTTCGTGCTGCAGCAGAGGAGTTTGAGGTTCCCCTTCTTTCCATGGAGGGTAACACAAGTGAGTTCACAGCGGCGCTTATCGCATATCTTAACGTACAGCTTGCCCAGACCATCACCCGTCACGGCGTACTTGTTGAGGTATACGGTGAGGGTATTCTCATCGTAGGTGATTCAGGCGTTGGTAAGAGTGAAACTGCAATCGAGCTTATCAAGCGCGGTCACCGTCTTATCGCAGACGATGCGGTAGAGCTGAGAAAGGTATCTGCGGAAACCATCGTAGGCTCAGCCCCCGAGCTTATCCGCCACTATATCGAGCTTCGCGGTATCGGAATTATCGACGTGCGCCGTATCTTCGGTATGGGTGCCGTTAAGGATACTGAAAAGATCAACCTCGTAGTTGAGTTTGAGCCTTGGGAAGCCGGTAAGATGTACGAGCGTCTCGGCATGGACGAGAACTATACCGATATTATGGGAATCAAGATCCCCTCCCTTACAGTACCCATCAAGCCCGGTCGTAACCTTGCGGTAATCCTTGAGATTGCGGCAATGAACAACCGTCAGAAGAGAATGGGCTACAACACAGCTCTTGAGTTCAACAAGAAGCTCATGGGCGCAATGGAAGCAGGAACGATATGATAAAAAAACGGCTACGAAAGTAGCCTTTTTTTTATCACAGTGAAGAGTGAAGAGTGAAGAGTGAAAAGTGAAGAGTTAAGGTTGAAAGCCGCCGAAGGGGCGGCTTTCTTCATTATATCGTAGGGAAGGTCCTTGCGCTTCTCACCAATATAATAAAATCAATTTCCGCCATAGCGGAAATTTACCATACTTCTTCACTTTTCACTCTTCACTCTTCACTAAAAAAAGCAGAAGGTCTCCCTCCTGCTTTTTGTTTTTATTCGCAGATCTTATCTGCAAGAGCCTTGAGCTCTTCTACGGTTTCGGGCTTTACGGAGGAGCGAACGGTTACAACAGTATCGCAAACCTCGATATCCTTCATTTCAGCGAGAGCTGCCTTGATTGTTCTTGCCGCTGTGGGGCCCCAGGAGCCGTTTTCAACGATAAATGCCTTTCTCTGTCTGAAGGTCTTGGACTTCAGGTGAGTGAGGAAGTCTGCCATGGGAGCAAATACGCCGCCGTCATAGGATGCGGCGCAGAATACGATTCTGTCGTATCTGAATGCGTCCTCAATAGCCTCTGCCATATCGTCACGGCAAATGTCGCAGAATGCTACCTTTTCGCCCTTTTCGCGAAGCATATCGCAAAGAAGGTCTGCTGCTTTTCTTGTGTTTCCGTGGATAGATGCGCAAACTACGAATACACCCTTATCCTCGGGGCGGTAGCTTGACCAGATGTCATACTTTTCGATGTAGTAGCCGAGATTTTCTGTGAGGATAGGTCCGTGGAGGGGGCAGATGATCTCGATATCAAGTGTTGCCGCAACCTTGAGAAGTGCCTGAACCTGTGCACCGTACTTGCCTACGATGTTGAAATAGTATCTTCTTGCCTCGCAAGCCCAGTCCTCGTCAGTATCGAGAGCACCGAACTTACCGAATCCGTCTGCAGAGAAGAGGATCTTGTCGAAGGAATCGTATGCTACCATAACCTCGGGCCAGTGCACCATGGGCGCAAACACAAAGGTGAGGTTATGTGAGCCGAGGGAGAGACTGTCACCGTTTGCAACTGTGTAGTATCTGTCGCTGTAGTCCCCTGCATAGAACTGAGCGAGGATCTTGAAGGTCTTTTCGTTACCAACGAGCTTCATCTCGGGGTACTTGTCGCAAAGAACGTCGATGCTTGCAGCATGGTCGGGCTCCATGTGGGATACAACAAGATAGTCGGGAGACTTGCCGCAAAGCTCCTTTTCAAGGTTTGCCATCCACTCATCTGTGAAGCGGGCGTCTACAGTATCCATAACGCAGATCTTCTCGTCAAGGATAACGTAGGAGTTATAGGAAATGCCGTTGGGCACAACGTACTGGCTTTCAAAAAGGTCGATGGTCTTGTCGTCAACGCCTATATAGCGTACTGTTTCTGTGATTTTCATTTTTTGTCTCCGTTTATTTTGTTAATGATATACAGTATGATTTTACGTCAAAGGGATCCAGAACGGAATCCTTTTTTAAATAAAGAGGGTGATGGGGGTGACCCTTTGCCTTGCTTCTCTTTCCTGCGGTGTACCAAGAGGCGCCGTAGCGCTCGCCTATATCGATCATATCGAGAACGCAGTCGCGAAGGTAGTCTCTCTTTTCAATAATCGTTCCCCATGCCGCCCAAACGGCTGGAGCATCCTCTGAAAGAGAGAGAATATATTCAAAGGCCTTCATATTTTCCCTGTGCATATGGGAGTTGAACTCCTTTTCCATGTCATCGGGGTCTGTTGCCCTCTGGGCATAGACGTTGAACATGATAAAGCTGTCAAATCCGTTTGCAAGAGCGATTCTTTCGGCACTTTTTAGTGTGTTGTCTAAATTGTCGGGCTCGGCTGTTGAGGGGTTGATTCCGATGCATATAAGAGGTCTTTTTCCGCGAGTGCCTAAAATATATCGGTACTCGGAGTAGAAGTCGGGAACGTAGAGCCAGCGGGCTCTGTCGTACTTTTCTTCCGTTGAGGGAACCAGGGCATCCTCGAAGGAAAGCACCTCGATTTCTGCAGTTGTAGAAGATGGGATATGCATTACTGTAGCGCCTCCCAAAGCTCTTTTACGCTTGAAACGAGGGTAGAAGCACCTGCTGCTCTCAGCTCCTCCTCATCACGGAAGCCCCAGGTGACGAAAATGCCGTCAAGACCTGCATTTTTTGCAGTTTCAACGTCAACCTCGGAGTCTCCCACGTAAACGGGGCGGCTGCAGCCAAGCTTTTTCATAGCAAGAAATACAGTATCGGGCTCAGGCTTTCTTGCAACGCCCTCAAGCTCACCGACAGCAACGTCTATAAGTCCGTTGAAGTATTCCTCGGTCAGAGTCTGTACTGCGCTGTCCACCTTGTTGGAAACGATGGCTGTGGGAATACCTTTTGATTTGAGAGAGGAGAGAAGCTCTGTAATGCCGTCGTAGGGCTTTGTATTGTCGTTTGAATGATCCTTGTAATGTGAGCGGAAGGTGGCGAGAATCTCATCAACCTTTTCCTCACTCGTCCCCTCCTCGGCTGCTCTTTTACAAAGATTGCGGATGCCGTTGCCAACGAAGCGTCTGACCTCGCCAAGGCTTCTTTCAGCCATGCCGTGACTGCGAAGGGCAAAGTTCACACTGTTTTTAAGATCGCAAAGAGTATCAAGAAGAGTTCCGTCAAGATCAAATATAACAGAATCGTATTTCATAATCAGTTCCTTTACTTGACAGCCATCCTTCCTTTTTGTATACTAAAAAAAGAAAGAGGTGGCTTATGAGAGATATAGAACGGGATAAATATTTTATGGAGGCAGCAATCGAGGAAGCGAAAAAATGCGCCCTTCTCGATGAGGTGCCTGTAGGTGCAGTTGTTGTACGTGATAATAAAATTATTGCCGCATCGGGAAACGGCAGAGAAACGTATAAGGACCCTACCTTCCACGCAGAAACAGAGGCCATCCGTATGGCATCCCGTGCCCTTGGGGGCTGGCGCCTTGTTGGCTGTGAGCTTTTCGTCACATTGGAGCCCTGCCTCATGTGTGCAGGAGCCATCATAAACGCAAGAGTGCCCGAATTGATAATAGGTGCACGAGACCCGAAAGCAGGAGCATTCGGAAGCCTTTGCGACCTGAACGCCCTACCCGTAAACCATCACCCGGAGATAACCTTCGGAGTAATGGAAGAGGAGTGCGCAGAGCTACTCCGCAAATTTTTCCGTGAAAAGCGTGAACGAGGGGTAAGATGGAAAAAGCAAATGAATAATGAATAATGAATAATGAATAATTATTGTAGTATTCCGCTCGTAAGAGCGGAATACTTTTTTTAAAAATGATTTTCGACAGTATGGAGAAAATCCACCTCAATATCCCGAAGGGATATATCATACGCGCAACGCGCGTACATCATTCATCATATTCCGCAAGGCGGAATATATCATTGAAGAATGCCATCAGGCATTCTTCCTCCCGCAACGGTCTGCTGCTGCCATAATGGCAAGTCGGGAGCTTTCATATGTAAGTCCGCCCTGCATGAATGCAATGTAGGGGGCTCTCATGGGGCCGTCTGCGGAAAGCTCCATTGTGGAGCCGCCCACGAATGCGCCTGCCGCCATTACTACCTCATCGTCATATCCGGGCATCTCCCAGGGCTCGGGAGAAACGAATGCATCAACGGGGGAGGCAGACTGGATTCCTCGGCAGAATTCAACAAGTCCCTCGGGAGTCTCAAGCTTAACTGTCTGGATAATATCGTGTCTTTTTTCAAAGGGGCCGGGGTTGACCTCGTAGCCGAGATGATCGAAGATATATGCCGCAAGGTGGGCAGTTTTCAGCGCCTCTGCAGTTGTGTGGGGGGCATAGAAAAGTCCTCGGAGAAGGTTTCTGTTCTGACCGAGAGATGCACCGACCTCAAGTCCTACACCGGGGCAGGTGAGACGGTAGCCTGCAAGGTCGATAGCCTTCTGTGTACCTACAAGATAGCCGCCAACGTCGGCAAGTCCGCCGCCGGGGTTCTTGATGAGAGAGCCGATCATAAGGTCAACGCCGTGGGCGCAGGGCTCTGTCTTTTCAGTGAACTCACCGTAGCAGTTATCAAGAACAACGAAATGCTCGTTTTCGAGATTTGCATGGGCAAATTCAGCCGCCTCTGCAATTTCCGCAACGGAGAGAGTCTTTCTGTCCATATAGCCCTTGGAGCGCTGGATGAAAACAACCTTGATGCGTCCCTTATGCTTTTCAAAAGCAGCTGCAACGCCCTCGTAGTCGATACCGCCGTCAGCGCCGAGAGGAACGTCGTCGTATTCAACGCCAAAGTCGGCAAGTGAACCTGTGCCGTCAGCCTTGTCCATACCGATAACGGAGTGGAGAGTGTCGTAGGGTGCGCCTGTGATGGAGAGCATCACGTCGCCGGGTCTGAGAAGTGCGAAAAGACCGATGGTGATAGCGTGAGTTCCGCAAAGGATGGAGGGGCGCATAAAGCCTGCCTCGGCACCCATAACCTCAGCGCAGATCTTATCAATAGTGTCACGTCCGCGGTCGCCGTAGCCATAGCCTGTGCTTGCGGCAAAGAGACCCTCGCTGACACGGTTTTCACGGTAAATATCGAGAAGCTTTTCCGTTCTGTAGCGTGCAACCTCGTCGATTTCGCGGAATATATCCTTGAGCTCCTCCTCAGCCTTTATGGCAAGAGCTCTTGTATTTTCACAAATATTCATAACTTTACCTTCCATAGAGTAATATCATATAATTCTCCTTAGTATTTTATATAAAAACTGCATAAAAGTAAATAGGTTTTGGTATTTTATCTTGATTTTTCGCGAGTTTGTGGTAAAATACTGTTATAAATTTACAATTATTGCACCCAGGAAAGGATATTTATTATGAAAGGTGTTATCACTATCGGACGAGAGCTTGGAAGCGGAGGACGTACTATCGGTAAAGCGGTAGCTGAAAAGCTTGGCGTTGCATACTATGACCGTGAGCTTATTGACGCAGCGGCAAAGGAGAGCGGACTTTCTCCTGATTTTATTGAAAAGAACGAGCAGGCAGTTACAGGAAGCTTCCTCTACAATATTGCAATGGGTAACAGCTATTCATACGGTATGCTTGGACTTGCGGGAACAAACACACTCCCCCTCACAATGCAGGTTTTCCTTGCACAGCAGAAGGTTATTCTTGAATATACAAAAACTCCCTGCGTTATCGTAGGTCGTTGCGCAGACTATATTCTCCGTGAGCGAGAGGACGTTCTCAAGGTATTTATCTATTCCGATCTTGAGAAGAGAGCGCAGAGAGCAATCGAGCGCTACGGCTGCGACAGAAAGAAGGCTCTCGATCTTATCGCAAAGAGCGACAAGGGCCGTGCCCGTCACTTCGCAACGTTCACCGACTGGGATTGGGGCGACAGATCAAACTATGACCTTATGGTAAACTCCGGCTCTATCGGAATCGAGCGTTCCGTTGAGATCATTTGCGACTGCGCAAAGGAGCTCGACCTTTAATTGAAATCACAAAGAGCTGTCGCATCCCTTGCGACAGCTCTTTTTCAAATTCAGGTTTGACGGTGTGTTGCAAACTAAAGTTTAGACAGTAAAAAGGCAACCAAGACAAGTCCTTCCCCCACAGATTGGGGGAAGGTGTCACTATGCACTCGTTATGAATTTAAGAAGAACTATATTCCCGGAGATAAAGCTCAAATTTTCGCTATTGAACGGGGAGTGACAGATGAGGGTTGCTACCTG
>JAZRRC010000025.1:0-10686 GCA_045650355.1 Candidatus Avispirillum sp.
AAAAATCTTCAGGATTCTATGGTGCTGGGTAAAATATTTGATTCTTACAGAGACAGTAACAGAGTAGGAATTGTTGACCGTTCACTTTCTTGTACGGAGCTGAAATATATTATTTCAAATTGCCGTTTCTTTATCGGAGCAAGAACACATTCTACAATAGCAGCATACTCAACTGCTGTTCCTTGTATAGCGATCAGCTATTCCATTAAATCCCGCGGTATAGCAACAGATCTTTTCGGTACAGAGAAGGGATATGCTATTCCTTATCGTGATATTAAGGAAGATAACGAAATTACAGAAAGCTTTATCCATGTTCTGATGGAGCATGAGCATGAGTTAAAAGAGAGATATGCTTCTGTCCTTCCTGCATATAAGGAAACTATTCTGGAAGCAACACGAATGATTTTGAAAAAATATGTCTATGAAAACTAACAGAAGTGCCGGTATTGCATTATCATATGTCAATACGTGCCTTAATATGGTGTGCGGTCTGTTTTTGTCTGCATACCTTCTGCGTATGTTAGGCGATACAAGCTACGGTGTGTATCAGAATATCACGTCCTTTGCCAATTATCTTGTTTTGCTTGAGTTTGGTACAGGTACTGTAATGACAAGAAACCTATCGGTATGCAGAAGCAGAAATGCACCTGAGGATGTAATTAAGAAGAATGTGTCAACAATATGGACGATAACCTGTGTATTGGCAGCAATTATTGCCTTTGTATCGGTTTTGTTCTATTTCTTCCTTGATAACATCTATTCTGCCACAATGACAGTTGCCCAGATAGCTGAGGGTAAACGTATATTTATAATCATAACAGTTTATTTGTTGGCTTCATTTTTGGTCAGCACAATGAATGGCGTGGTTCTGGCATACGAAAAGTATACGCTTCAATCAAAAATTGCAATTGTCCGCATTCTGCTGCGAACAATTTCATTGATTGGTATCGTATGGTTTTTCAAGTATTCTATAGTAATTGCCATTGTTGATGCTGCGCTTAGCGTGTCTGTATTTATATTCCTTTATATTTACATCAGACGCAAGCTGAAGGTAACCGTCAATTTCAGATTTTTTGATAAATTAATATTTAAAACCTCTTTGCCATTGTGTACTGCAATCTTTTTGCAAACACTGGTAAATCAGGCTAACAGCAGTGTGGCAAAGTTTATAACAGGTATAAAGCTTACCCCTGAATTGGTTGCTTTGTATTCTGTAGGACTTTATATTTACGGTATGTTTTCTTCGCTTACAACAATTCCGATCTCAATGTATGCGCCACAGATTACAAGAGACGTAGTTAATGGAATGAAGGGAAGAGAATTGACTGACAGATTGATCCAGCCCAGCAGATTGATCGCCATTGTCGGAGGCTCTGTTGTGTTTGGCTTTGTAGCTGTCGGAAGACCTTTTATTTCAATAGTATACGGTGAAAATTACTTAAAGGCCTGGGCAATAGCACTTATTATTATGGTGCCTATGTTTATAAATATGTCGAACGGTGTAATTATAAATGTTTTGGATGCCATGAATAAAAGAATGTCCCGCTCAATCGTACTTTCGATAACAACAGTTCTTAATATTGTTTTGACTGTTATAATGATTGATGCATATGGGGTTATAGGCGCCGCTCTGTCGACAGGTATCTGCACTTTCCTGGGACAGGTGCTGATTATGAATATATACTATCAAAAGGTGATAGGCATTGAAGTTCTTTATATGTTCGGTCAGGTCTATAAGGGTATATTGATATTTCAAATTTTAGGTGCAGCAGCAGGATTCACCGTTTCATACTTGCTTCCTTATGATATTCTTTCACTGATAATCGGAGGAATAGTATACCTGATCGTTTCATTTGGTGGATTTATATTATTCGGAAAAAACAAAGACGAGAAGAAATTTATTGATGTAATAGTTAAGAAATTGCTTCGCAAATAATTAGCTTGGTGTTTGGAATGATAAAAATTAAAGATAAAATGATGTGTTCAGGCTGCGGCGCTTGCGAAAGCGTATGTCCTAAGGGATGCATCAAAATGGTGCGTGATGAAGAAGGATTTCTTTATCCGCACGTTGATGAAGAGCTGTGTGTTGAGTGCGGATTGTGCGAGAAGCGATGTCCTGTGATTCATACGCCCGAGCCGAATTCTAATACAGAAAAGGCAAAGGTATATGCTGCATATACCAACGATGAAAACGTACGTCTTTCCAGCTCATCCGGTGGAATCTTTACCGAAATTGCAAAGCACGTAATTAACAGAGGCGGTGTAGTTTTCGGTGCAGCTTTTGATGATGATTGGTCCGTTAAGCATATGTGGATCGACAGCTTAGAGGATATTGATAAGCTGAGAAGATCTAAATATGTACAGAGCATCATAGGAGATAGTTATAAAGAAGCAGAAGCTTTTTTGAAGCAAGGGAAGTTGGTTTATTTTACAGGCACTCCTTGTCAGATTAACGGTCTTTATACGTATCTTAACAGATCATATGAGAATTTGATCACTCAGGATTTTATATGTCACGGCGCTCCCTCTCCCTTGGTCTGGGAAAAATACGTAGATGAACAGATCCAGCGTAAAGGAAAAAAGCCTGTAGCGGTTTCATTCAGAGATAAAACCTTTGGGTGGAAAATGTTTTCCATGCGCTTTGATTTCGATGATCATACTCAGTATGTTGAGAATCTCACAGTAGACCCTTATATGAAGGTCTTTCTTTCTGACCTGTGTCTGCGTCCCTCTTGCCACAGCTGTGCCTTTAAAAAAGAGCATCGTCCAAGCGATATTACGTTAGCTGACTTTTGGGGTATTCAGCGCTGCTTGCCCGAAATGAACGACGGTAAAGGCGTTTCTGCTGTGTTTATTAATTCTCCCAAGGGACAAGAGATATTTGATTCTGTCAAGGACTCTTTGACGTTTGAGGAAACGACTATTGAAAACGCTGTCAGCAGTAACCCTTCATTGACAAAGTCTGTAAATATGCCTTCTGAACGAAGAAGGTATATGAGAGATATTCGAAAGAAACGTTTTTTCAAGATAGCACCTGTTTACGTCGGAAAATCTCTTTACTATCGGGTATTGCGTAAAATCAGAAAAATATTTAAATAATCAGGTTAACTTATATTAATAACAGTATGTGGAGAAGGCTTCAGGCGCTTGTCCGTACTGGCAGATTTAGAGGTAATTATGTCACTTTTTACAAACAAAACACTTCTTATTACCGGTGGTACCGGATCCTTCGGTAATGCTGTGCTTAACAGATTTTTGGCAACAGATATTGGCGAGATCAGAATATTTTCCCGCGATGAAAAGAAGCAGGATGATATGCGCCATGAGTTTCAGGCAAAAATGCCTGAGGTGGCAGATAAAATCAAATTCTATATTGGAGACGTACGTGATCTTGCTTCCGTAAAGAACGCAATGTACGGTGTCGACTATATATTCCATGCTGCAGCACTTAAGCAGGTTCCTTCCTGCGAATTTTTCCCCATCGAGGCTGTAAAGACTAACGTTATCGGTACTGAAAACGTACTTACAGCAGCTATCGAAGCGGGAGTTAAGAAGGTAATTGCCCTTTCTACAGATAAGGCTGCTTATCCTGTAAATGCAATGGGAACGTCAAAGGCAATGATGGAGAAGGTGGTTGTTGCAAAATCCAGAACAGTATCACCTGAAAAAACATCAATTTGCTGCACAAGATACGGTAACGTTATGTGCAGCCGCGGTTCTGTAATTCCTCTTTGGATAGAGCAGATCAAGGCAGGAAACCCCATAACAATAACCGAGCCCTCAATGACAAGATTCATCATGTCACTTGATGAGGCTGTTGACCTTGTTCTTTTTGCATTTGAGCACGGTGTTTCCGGAGATATTCTTGTTCAGAAGGCTCCTGCATGTACGATCGAAACCTTGGCAAAGGCTGTTTGCAAGCTCTTCAATCCCGATACTCAGATCAAGGTTATCGGTATCCGCCACGGTGAAAAGATGTATGAAACTCTTCTCACAAACGAGGAATGCTCCAATGCTACCGATATGGGTGATTTCTACCGAGTTCCTTGCGATAAGAGAGACCTTAACTACGATAAGTTCTTCAATGACGGAGATATTGACAGAAATCCTCTCACTGAGTTTAACTCAAATAATACAGAGCTCCTCAGCGTGGATGAGGTAGTTGAAAAGCTGCTTTCTCTTCAGTACATCAGAGATGAGCTTGCATCAATGAAGGAATAAATTTCTTCGCGGAGGATTTTATGAAAAGGATAGTTATATTTCTTTTGGTGGTTCTTACCTGTGCTTTTTCAGTATCTTGCGCAAGTAATGAAGGTGCGAAAGATGAGACAACTTTAGAATTTTTTAAAACTGACGAAGAGATATACAGTATAGAAACTCCGTATTGCACCCTCAAGTATCCCGTAGAGCTTAAGGATAAGGTCAATGTTGATAAAAGAGAATCAAACGGAAGCTACGTCGTTGAGTTTTCTGCTGATATTGAGGGAAACGTATTCTCATTGTATACAATTATTTTCGGTAAGGCTACAGATGGTGATCTTATAGGTCATATTAAAACATCAGGCGGTGAAATAGCTGTCAACCTTGTATCCGAATATGATGCATCTATTGAATCAGCCTCAGCTGAAGCAAACGAGCTTTACGGTGAGATGTGTGAAAGCGTTAATACTATAATTTCCAACCTTGTTTATGAGTCAGGCATGGAGCTTACTCATTGATATAAGAAAAGGACAGATAAATGAAGATACTTATTACAGGAGCGGCGGGATTTGTAGGCAAAAACCTTACTGCTTCACTTCAAAACATAAAGGACGGTAAGGATAAAACACATCCGTCAATTACGATAGATGAAATTTATCTTTACGATATTGATTCAAGTGAGGAAATGCTTGATGAGGCATGCAAAAATGCTGATTTTGTATTTAACCTTGCAGGTGTGAACAGACCTCAGAATAATGAGGAATTTATGGAGGGAAACTTCGGCTTTGCCTCCAAGCTCCTTGAAGCTCTCAAAAAGTATAATAATAAATGTCCCGTAGTTCTTTCAAGCTCGATACAGGCAACGCTTATCGGCCGCTATGACAGTGATTACGGCAGAAGCAAAAAGGCAGGAGAGGATCTTTTCTTTGATTATGCCAAAGAAACGGGGGCAAAGGTTCTTGTGTACCGTTTCCCCAATCTTTTCGGAAAGTGGTGCAGACCCAACTATAACTCTGCCGTTGCAACCTTCTGTAATAATATAGCAAACGATCTTCCCATAACCGTAAATGATCCTGCAGTAAAGCTGGAGCTTCTTTATATAGATGACCTTGTCAGCGAAATGCTTAGCGCCCTTGAGGGAAGAGAGCACCGCTGTGAGTTTGACGGAATTGATACAGTGCTTTGTGAAAACGGAAGATACTGCGCCGCTCCTGTAACTCATAAGGTTACTTTGGGAGAGATAGTTGAGCTTCTTGAAAGCTTTGCAAATCAGCCTAAAACCCTTGTTATGCCTGAAATTCCCGAGGGATCATTCGCAAAGAAGCTTTATTCAACCTATCTTTCATATCTCCCTAAGGAGAAGGCATCCTTTGAGCTTAAAATGAACGTGGATGCCCGCGGCAGCTTTACTGAGCTCTTAAAAACAGCCAATTGCGGACAGTTTTCTGTTAATATATCTAAGCCGCAGATTACAAAGGGTCAGCACTGGCACCATACAAAGTGGGAATTTTTCATAGTTGTGTCAGGTCGCGGACTTATTCAGCAGCGAAAGATCGGTACTGATGAGGTGCTGAACTTTGTTGTAAGCGGAGATAAGATCGAGGCGGTGCATATGCTCCCCGGATACACTCACAATATTATCAATCTCAGTGACACGGAAAATCTTGTAACGGTTATGTGGGCAAACGAAAGCTTTGATCCTGCACGTCCCGATACGTTTTTTGAGCTTGTTGAGGAATAAATGAAGGAGTATTGTAATGGAAATCAGAACAGATTATTCGAACGTAAAATTCAAGGATAACGGTAAGCTTAAGCTTCTCATTATTGTAGGCACACGCCCTGAGATCATCAGACTTGCGGCTGTTATCAATAAGTGCAGAAAATATTTTGATTGCATCCTTGCTCATACAGGCCAGAATTACGATTATACTCTTAACGGAGTGTTCTTCAAGGATCTCAAGCTTGATGACCCTGAGGTGTATATGGATGCCGTAGGCGATGACCTTGGTGCTACTGTTGGAAATATCATCAATTGCTCCTATAAGCTGATGAATGCAATAAAGCCCGATGCACTTCTTATTCTTGGCGATACAAATTCCTGTCTTTCCGCCATTGCGGCAAAGAGACTTCATATTCCCATCTTCCATATGGAGGCGGGAAACCGTTGCAAGGATGAGTGTCTCCCCGAGGAAACAAACCGCCGTATTGTAGATATTATTTCAGACGTTAATCTTGCATATTCCGAGCATGCAAGAAGATACCTTGCCGATTGCGGACTTCCCAAGGAGCGTACATACGTAACAGGCTCCCCCATGGCAGAGGTTCTTCATTCAAATCTTGAGGATATCAAAAAGAGCGATATTCTTTCCCGACTTGGGCTTGAGCCTAAGAAATATATTCTTCTTTCTGCACACAGAGAAGAGAATATCGATACAGAAAAGAACTTCCTCTCACTCTTTAATGCTATTAACAAAATAGCAGAGAAGTATGGCATGCCCATTCTCTATTCCTGCCATCCCAGAAGCAAGAAGAGACTTGAGGAAAGCGGCTTTGAGCTTGATTCAAGAGTTATCCGCCACGACCCTCTCGGATTCCACGATTATAACAATTTGCAGATGAACGCATATGCCGTTATATCAGACAGCGGAACACTTCCCGAGGAATCCAGCTTCTTCACGTCTGTGGGAAATCCTTTTCCCGCAGTATGCATCAGAACGTCAACCGAAAGACCCGAAGCACTTGATAAGGCTTGCTTCGTGCTTGCAGGTATTGACGAAAAGTCACTTGTTCAGGCTGTTGAAACAGCAATTGCAATGAACGATGATAAGGATTTCGGAATTCCCGTTCCCGATTATATTGAAGAAAACGTTTCAACTAAGGTGGTAAAGATCATCCAGAGCTATACCGGCGTAGTTGATAAAATGGTTTGGAGAAAATACTAATAAATATCCCCCCGTTTTACGGGGGGATATTTATTTAATTCACCTTCACAATACTACCAATAATGCGGATTTTATCCCCCGCCTTGATATTTTTATTGATCCAGTTTGCAGCATCACCGTGACCCGAAATAACGAATCCTCCTTCGGGAATTGCTGTTTTTCCGCCGTAACGCTTCTTTGTAACGTGGCCCTTTTCATTGACGGCTACCTCCCAACCCCAAATGTTGGTGTTGGATTTCTCGCCTTTATCGTAGATAACAAGCTCATTTGCGCCTCGTATTCCGTTGAATCGGTCAACGGAGCGGTGCACACCTGCCGAAACGTGGGCTGCACTATCAAACCAAACGTGGTACCCCTTCTTGATATTCGCCTTAATCCACTCACCAGCCTTGCCGTGTCCCGAAAGGACCTTGCCGCCTGTGGGAATCGGAGTGTTTCCCGAATAATGAGGGTCTTCAAGCACAACACCGTTCTTATCAATAGCAACCTCATAGCCCCACTGATTCGTGCCTGTCTTGCCATTTCGGGAAAGTCCCTTGAAATAGAGCACAAGGTCATCGGCGCCTCGGGGAATATCGTTGCCAACAAGCTCACCGGGGATATACATCTCAGCCTTTATCATATTGATAAACCTCTGCCATCCCATATCGAGAGTACGGTGAGGGCAGTATTTGCCGTCAAAGTCCTGATGCTTCTTAACGCATTCAATGCCCCAGCCATTGACTTTAAGCTTTTTTGCAATAAACTTAGCCGCTCTCCGTTCAGCCGCAAGAAAACGCTCGCCGCCCGAAAGGGAATAGCATATCTCAACGCCGATATACTTTCTGTTTCCTTTTCCGCTTCCTCCGTCACCTGCGTGCCACGCATTTCTGTTTTCGGGGATACCCTGAACTACCTCTTTATCGTCAATGGCATAGTGGAAGGATTTTTCAAGATCGTTTCTGATCATATAAGCGATCTCGTCTCTTGCTGAGGCATCATTTCCCGAATTATGTACACAGAAGCCCTCAGCCTCCATGTTGTAAGGGCACTTGATGAGATACTTGTCCGGAGCAACAAGATTCTTAATTACATCCATCTTATCCCTCCTTTTTCTCGTGCTGAGTGCCGAAGTAGAAGGATACTACCATAACTGCAACAGTCTGCACGTTATCGGCAGGAATCTCCCCCTTCAGGCTGAGCACGGCAAAGACCATAAGAACGAGAAACGTAACTATAGTCTTCACCTTAATAAGATTCGCAATATTTTTAAGCATGATTTACCTCCTATCTGTTGATCAAATGATTCTGAAGCTCTTCCTTGGCATCCTGCATCTGCTTGATGTTATTGCCATCTATTCCGTGATCGAGCAGGGCGAGCAACGCTCGCTGCGTTGCTCTGTCTCCCTTCTCAATGTCACGGAGCCTGTCATTGTCATTGGAGAGCCGTCTTTCAACGTTCTCCTTCCACTTTTCAAGCTCTGCGATCCTCTCGTCCTGCTTAACGTTCGGAGCCTTGGCAGTCTTGTAAGCCTTGACGATCTTCTCAATGGCATTGGATAAAAGCACCACTACGGATGCCACCGAGAGAAGGGTCGTCCAAATAGTTTCTGCTGTCATTTTTATCTTCGCACCTCCTTAGTAAGCAATTTCACGGTCACTACCTGCGCCGATCTTCGTTGCATTGATGGTGCGAGACTTCTTGTTAACGGTAAAAACGTCAAAGGACTGCTCTGTGACAGTACCCTCGATACGCTCGTTGTAAAGAGCATCGTCCTCCGTGGTCTCAGTTTTTCCGTCAACGTTCTCCTCGTGTGCATCGCATCTTGTGGTGATGATGGGGAAATTTAAGGCTCCGCTGGGATAGCAGGTGGTATATATCTTATCCTTATGGATATGACCGCCGTTGTAGCAGATAAGAGTACCTTTTGCATCGGAGAAGTCGCATTCAACGGAAACAGCATCATAGCCTGCACTTGCTTCTGCCTCTTTGATTTCTTCATCAACAGTAATTATAATGCTTGAAGCATCGGCAGGAGTAGCCATTGAAAATCTTATACCGTGGCACAAAGCAGATAAAGGTGTAATTTCAATTACGTCTCCGTTAACAACATACCCAAAATTAGAGTTAGGCAATGAGGACATATACGCTGCACCTGTAGCAACTCCATCCTCTCTGATGATTACAATTCGGTCAGAGCTTGCTCTCGGACTTACTCCCTTGATTCTCACCTTCTGGTTAGTGCGACAAGGAATAATATTGACTACGGTTGTACCGCTCTGCACTTCGGTTCCACCGCTTGAATTAATGCGATAACCTGTCAACCAATCGCTGCTTGTCGGGTCTGCAAGGTTTGTATAACCAATGGTAGTACCACCCGCAGCCGTTCCTGCATACTCACCGCTGTAGGCAGCCTTGTTCTGATAAGCATTCAAAACGCCAACCATAACGGGATACTCAGGCATCTCATCGCTCTGATTTATGGGAGCATGAGAACCAATAATAACACCCCAGTCATCACCGGGAACTGTAGCGAGAGCATCATCAATAAGGAAATCATACTGACACTGCGTGTATCGGAAGAAATCCATTGAGGGATACTTCGCCATTCCGTCTACAGTTTCATAACTGCCGTATCCCTCGTTGCCATTGAAATTAAGCTGAGTGTTGAGGAGAATGTAACGCACCTTTGCGGAAACATCGTCAACATAGAAGGCAGTACCGCTGTTATCGTAATGAGCATCGAGAAGCTCCGCTCTGCGATAGACCCTGTTGAACATCTCGGCAGGAGTGTATTCATAGGCGTAGGTGTCACTGTCACCGTCCCCGTCATAATCTCCTCTGCCGTAGCCTGCATCGTGATTGCCCTGAGTCATCAGGAGCTTACCCTTCAGCGGCTCAAGCATCGCCTCAATGTTTTCCCATTCAGTATCGCAGGCTTCCTTGGTGGTATGTAATCCACGGTTTCTTGTATCACCGAGAATAAGAGCGTGCTTGATACCGCACTCATCAGCAATTCGCTTAGCAATCTTCGGAGCAAGCTTTGCGATGTTGGACTGATAGTGCATATCGGTCATAACGATAAAGCTGAAACAGTCCTTACCGCCTTCGTCCTGCAAAGCCTTAATAGCCGCTATCTTCTCAGGCAGATACTCCTCCCAATAATCGGGAAGTGCATCGCCGTTAGCTGAAGAATCACCGAATTTTTCACTCAAACGTTCGTTGACGTATTCCGCTACAACAGCACCTGTGGGAGATGCCGCTGTGCTTTTCTCCATCTTATTAAAATCTGTGATATACATAAGAGACTGATCGGTTGAGACGTTACCCTCATTATCGATTTTGATCGTATAATTGTAATTACGGTCACTGTGTAATGAAGCTGTTATTTCGGTCCATTTAGTCGTAACTACCAGAGAAGCGGGGAGGAGCATTGATTCTGTACTAAGATAAATTGAAAAAGAATCCTTATTGGAGATGATATCATCTACGATCTTTTTAATTTCCTGCTTTTTTTCTGCGGTAATGGTACCGGCAGTATAGTAGGGAACAATATAAGTTTTA
>JAZRRC010000026.1:0-18881 GCA_045650355.1 Candidatus Avispirillum sp.
AACAATTACGCGTCATCCTGAGCGGAGCCAAATACCACGGGGTGGTGTTTGGCGCAGTCGAACCACCCCTTAGGGTGGTGCCCCGAAGGGGCAGGATCTCTAAGAATAAGGATAGTGCTTACTTAAGTTGGAGATCCCGCCTTACGGCGCCCTCCCATGGGTCGGGTTCGACTTCGTAAATAATCCACCGGATTATTTACTCCGCTCAGGATGACGCATAATTGTTCGTTTACACTTCAAACTCCGATTTGTCGGGAGGTTTGGTGCTGATTATTTTACGTCAATATATTCGCAGGGGTCAACGGCTTTTTCGTCGATATACAACTCAAAATGAAGATGGCTGTCCTCGCAAAGCTCAAGGAGTGCCGTGTCTCCCGCCGTTGCGATTATCTGCCCCGGCTCAAGCTTTGCTCCGACCTCGATGCCGTCGGGAATATCATCGCAAAGGTTTTTATAAACAGAGACTGCTCCCCCGGGGTGCTCCACGGAAATGCTCATTCCCATCATGGGGTCATCCCATATCTCCTTGACGGTGCCTCTTGCAACAACGGCTATATCACTGCCGGGGTCGCAGTATATATCGATGCCGGAATGAGTGCGGTAATCCTCCATTGTCAAAGAAAACACAGGTGTTTCAAGGCTGCAGGCCTTGATGAGCTCGCCCTGCACGGGAGGAATAAAATCAGGAATGACGGAAGCCTCCTCATTTTCGGTGGTTTCTGTCTTTTCCGTTTCATTTTCTTCTGTATCGGGAGCCTTTGTTTCATCCTCTTCCTTCAGAAACACGTCCTCTGTTTCTATTGTTGGGATATCGTCGTCCTCCTCCTCGGGAACTGTCTGGGCGACGTTTTCCGTCTTATCCGTATCATCGCCCGCAAGCTCCTCTATCTTTTTTGAGCTTTTGGCAAGGGATACGGAGATGGCAACAATGACTGAAACCATCATCAGGATAACGATAAGTGTTACATACAAGTCCTGTCTTGACTGCTTTTTTCTTTTTGGCGCATTATTCATGATATATGTTTCCTTTCTTTTTCGGACTTGTTGATATTTTTACCACTATGAACCTTTTTTATACAGTTTCCATAATTGCGCTCTGCCCTTTTTAGAGGAAAAAATATTGACAGAAGATCAAAAGAGGTTTATAATTATTTTATATTATTGAAAGAAACAAAAAACCATGGACAAAAAAGTTCTTTTCCGGTAGCATTTTTCACTTTTACCACAGGGTAGAAGCTTTTTGTGCTGCAAGCTATATTTGACCGAATAACGATCAATTTCACGCAGCAAGGGCTGCGTGTTTTTTGTTTTGACCATCGCAAGTAAAGGAGGGACTATGGAAAAAATCAAAGTTTCACTGTCGGGAGAATACGACGTTATTATAGGCGGCGCAATTCTTTCGGACGCAGGAAAATATATAGAAGAGGCCCTGGGCGGACGTCCCCGACTTGCTGTTATCACCGATGATCGGGTCGATTCTCTCCACGGAGCGGCACTTGAGCGTGCATTAAGGGGTTTTGATACGGTGAAATTCGTTTTCAAAAACGGAGAGACCTCCAAAAACATCAGAGTTTACGGAGAAATTCTCGAATTTCTCGCTGAAAATAATATTACAAGATCGGATGCTGTCGTTGCATTCGGCGGCGGAGTTGTCGGTGACATGGCAGGCTTTGCCGCATCCACCTTCCTTCGGGGAATCAGATTTATTCAGATTCCCACAACCCTTCTTGCAATGGTAGATTCCTCCGTTGGCGGAAAAACTGCCATTGACCTTAGCGCAGGAAAGAATCTCTGCGGCACCTTCTGGCAGCCGAGCCTTGTTCTTTGCGATACTTCTCTTCTCAAAACTCTTGACAGTGATATCTTCTCCGACGGAATGGCGGAGGTTATAAAATACGGCGTTATCAAGGATAGTGAGCTTTTTGACACTCTCCTGACAACAAACGTGAAAGACGACCCCGAGGCAGTTATCGCCCGCTGCGTTTCAATAAAGAGGGATATAGTTACAGAGGACGAGAGAGATACAGGCATGCGAGCTCTTCTCAATTTCGGACATACTGCCGCCCACGGTATTGAAAAGCTTTCGGATTATAAAATAAGCCACGGCAGAGCCGTAGGAATCGGTATGGTTATTGCCGCAAGGGGCGCAGCCACCCTTGGTCTTTGCGAGGACAGTGTTGCCGACCGTATTATCACAGCATTAAAGCTCTACGGACTTACCGATATCTGTCCCTTTTCGGCGGAGGACCTTGCAGCCCTCTCCCTTTCCGATAAAAAGAGAGCAGGCGATATGATAACCCTCGTTCTTCCCGAAAGGATGGGCAGCTGCATTCTTAAAAAAATACCGGTCTGTGAGCTTTGCTCCTTTTATGAAAAGGGACTTAAATAAGGATAAATATGAAAATAACCGTTAACGGCAAGGGGCTTCACGGAAGCATTCCTGCCATAGCTTCAAAATCAATGGCTCACCGCCTGCTTATCTGCGCCGCTCTATCCCGAGACCCATCGCAGATAAGATGCGAAACTCTTTCCGATGATATTTCCGCTACTGCAGGCTGCCTTCGTGCACTCGGCTGTGAGCTTACTTATACGGGAGGAACATTTTACGCAAGCCCCGGTCCGTGCCCCGAAAGGGCAACCGTGGACTGCGGAGAATCAGGCTCTACTTTGCGCTTTCTTCTTCCCGTTATATCTGCCCTCGGAATCGGCTGCCGACTTAATCTCCACGGCCGCCTTCCCGCCCGTCCCCTTTCTCCCCTTTACGGAGAGCTTTGCCGCCACGGCGCAAAAATATCTCCCGAGGGTTCAAACCCCATCCTTGCTTCGGGAAAGCTGAGGGGCGGCACCTATAATCTTCGGGCAGACGTTTCCTCTCAGTTCATATCGGGACTTCTCTTTGCCCTCCCTCTTTGCGAGGAGGACTCAAAAATCGTTCTCACAGGCAAAAGAGAGTCCGCATCATATATCGAAATGACCCTTTCCGCACTCCGAGCATACGGAATCAAGATAACTTCCACCCCCGACGGCTATACCGTCCCCGGAAAGCAGAAATACCGCTCTCCCGGCGCTCTCACCGTTGAGGGCGACTGGTCAAACGGAGCATTCTGGCTCTCTGCCGCTGCTCTCGGCGCACCTCTCAGCGTTACGGGGCTTGACCCCGAAAGCCTTCAGGGGGACCGCAGGGTGGTTGAGGCACTCTCTGAAATCACAAAGGAGGGGAGCCGTGCCATGATAGACGCTCAGGATATCCCCGACCTTGTTCCCGTTTTAGCTGTAGTTGCGGCAGCGCAGAAAAAGACCACCGTTATCTACAACGCCCAGAGGCTCAGGCTCAAGGAAAGCGACAGAATCGAATCAACAGCCGATCTTCTTCGTGCCATCGGTGCCTCTGTTACAAAAACGGAGGACGGACTGCGCATCAAGGGCGACCCTGCAGCACTTCACTCAGCTAAAGTGGACTCGGCAAACGACCACAGAATCGCAATGGCGGCTGCTATTGCATCCGTTGTCTGCGGCAACGTGGAAATTGAAGGAGCTGAGGCTGTTAACAAATCCTACCCCTCGTTTTTCGAGGATTTCCGCCGCCTCGGCGGAAGCGTGGTAATATAACGACTACATCCTTCAACACTTCTTTTTAAAGTTCTTTTGCTTCTTTTCTTTCAAGAAAAGAAGAGAAAGGAAATCTATGTCAAGTACGTACGGTAAAAAATTAAAGATTACTATATTCGGTCAGTCTCATGCTCCTGCTGTGGGTGTTCTTATGGAGGGTCTCCCCTCGGGCTTTGAGATCGATATGGAAAGACTCAATACCTTTATGGCTCGCAGAGCTCCGGGAAAGGACCCCACCTCAACTGCAAGGCGCGAGGCTGATATTCCCGAGTTTGTTTCCGGCCTTGAGGGCAACTCCACATGCGGTGCTCCCATAACTGCTCTCATCAGAAATACTGACGTAAAAAGCGGTGACTACGAAAATCTCCGCGACTGTCCCCGCCCGGGCCATGCAGACTACACCGCAAGCATAAAATACGGTGACAGCCACGACACGGCAGGTGGCGGCCACTTTTCCGGCAGAATGACGGCGCCTCTCTGTATTGCAGGAGGCATCGCCATCCAGATGCTTGAAAAAATGGGCATCGTTATCGGCGCACACATCGTTCAGATAGGCAAGGAGGAGGGAAAGTACTACGGCTGCTCGGATATTCCGAGAGATGCCCTTATAAACCTCGATACCTTCCCTGTCCGCACTCCCGACGAGGAGGAGCGCTTCCGCCGCGAGATAATGGCGGCAAAGAATGACGGCGATTCCGTGGGCGGCGTTGTTGAATGCGCAGTCCTCGGTCTTCCCGCAGGGCTCGGTGAGCCCATGTTTGAGGGAATGGAAAACAAAATCGCTCAGATAGTTTTCGGCATCCCCGCAGTTAAAGCTATCGAATTCGGCAGAGGAATGGACTCCGCCTCCCTCAGAGGAAGCGAAAACAACGACCCATTCACCGTAAAGGACGGAAAGGTCGTGACAGAGACCAACAACGCAGGGGGAATCCTTGGCGGCATCACAAACGGAATGCCCATCGTATTCCGCACCGCAATCAAGCCTACTCCCTCCATTGCAAAGGAGCAAAACAGCGTTTCCCTCTCGGAAATGAAGGACAAAAAGCTGATAATTAACGGTCGCCACGACCCTTGCATCGTTCCCCGTGCCGTTCCCGTTATGGAAGCGGCGGCAGCACTTGCAATCCTTGATGCAATTTTATGTAAATAAAGGTAAAGCCAATGGATCTCAACGAACTCAGACTTGAAATTGACGAAATAGACAGACAGATGGCAGCGCTTTTTGAAGAGCGAATGAAAATATCTGTCAAGGTAGCGCAGTATAAGCTTGATAAGGGACTCCCCGTGCTTGACTCTGCCCGCGAAAAGGAAAAGCTTGAAGGCATCTCCGCTATTTTCGGTGAGGATATGCAGGAATATGCCGCAGAGCTCTACAGGACGATTTTTGAATTGAGCCGCAAAAAGCAAAAAGAATATATAGACAGTCACAGCTCTCAGAAATAAGCTGCAGACAAAGGAACCACTCAAAGTTTTAAGGATAAATTATGAAATACGGACTTCTCGGCGAGCATCTCTCCCACAGCTATTCGCCTCTTATTCACTCAATGCTTGGAGATTATGAATATTGTCTTTTTGAAAAATCCCCCCATGAGGTAGAGGATTTTTTAAAGCATGGCGATTTTCAGGCGATAAACGTGACTATCCCCTATAAAAGGACAGTCATTCCCTACCTTGCAGAGCTCTCCGAAAGGGCAGAAAGGGCAGGCAGCGTTAACGTTATTCTTCGCCGCCCCGACGGCACTCTCTATGGCGACAATTCCGATTACTCGGGCTTTGCCTCCCTTTTGAGAAAATCAAAAATTTTCATCAAGGGCAAAAAGGTTCTCGTTCTCGGCAGCGGCGGCGCATCAATGACAGTACAGGCCGTTCTTTCCGATATGGGAGCAGGCAGCATCGTTGTCATCTCCCGCACAGGAGAAAATAATTACGAAAACATATCCCTCCACTCAGACTGCGACGTTATCGTAAATACTACCCCCGTTGGAATGTATCCCAATAACGGAGAAAGCCCCCTTGATCTTTCAGCTTTCAAGCGCCTTTCAGGCGTTATCGACCTTATCTACAATCCCTATAAAACTGCCCTCGTTCTCGATGCGGAGGAGAGAGGTATTCCCGCTATCGGCGGACTTCATATGCTTGTAGCTCAGGCTGTTGCTGCAAATGAGATGTTTTTCTCCTGCAAGGCAGAGTTCGGCATATCGGATAAAATTGAAAAGCGCATTGCGGCAATGATGAAAAACGTTGTTTTCATCGGTATGCCCGGATGCGGAAAGACTACCACCGCAAGAAGACTTGCCGCCCTTACGGGAAGAGAATTTATCGATATAGATGCCGAGATCGTGAAGCTTTGTCAAAAGCCCATTCCCGAGATCTTTGCCGATGAGGGCGAGGATACCTTCCGTCGCATTGAAACTCAGGTGACGGCAGATATCTGCAAAAGAAGCGGATGCATTATCTCCTGCGGAGGCGGTGTCGTTACCCGTCCCGAAAACCGCAGACTTATCCGCCAGAATTCCACAGTAGTTTTCCTTTTCAGAAACATCAACACCCTTGCAACGAGGGGCAGACCCCTTTCCGAAACCAATGAGGCTGATAAGCTCTGGGAGGCCCGCAGCCCCATGTACAAGGAATGGTCTGACCTGAAGCTTATGAATAACGGTGTCAACAGCACTGCCATCGCCATTGCAAAAGCATTGCATCTTCAGCAAAGAAAGGTTGAAAAAAATGAAGCTTCTGATAATTAACGGTCCCAATCTTAACCTTCTCGGTCTCCGTGAGCCTGAAATATACGGTTCGCAGAATTACAGCGCACTTTGCGATTTTATCGGTCGTGCTTGCTGTGATGAGGGAATTGAATATGAGATCTTTCAGTCAAATCACGAGGGCGCGATCGTTGATAAGATTCAGGAGGCATACGGCGCATTTGACGGAATCGTTATCAATCCCGCAGCATATACCCACACCTCCGTTGCTATTCTTGATGCACTTAAGGCAGTGGGCATCCCCACAGCAGAGGTTCATCTCTCCGATATCAACGCCCGTGAGGAATTCCGCCGCCACTCCTACGTTTCCCTCGTCGCAAAGAAAACCGTTTGCGGCAAAGGATTTGAAGGATACCGAGATGCCATACTGTTTTTGAAAAATTATCATGTATAATATAAAGCCTTGCGGACTCCCAAAGATCCCGTAAGGCTTTTCTTTTTTGCGTCTTATCAAGGATTTATAGCATTACTAACACAATATAATGTATTTTACACTTGCATAATCGGCACAGATAGTGTATAATTATTTTAAATTACTATGTTGAGGGCTCTTTTATGACGGTATCGGATTACATAATAGATTTTCTTCTCCAAAAGGGAGTGGAGACGGTTTTTGCCTATCCCGGCGCAAACGTTCTCCGTCTTTATGCAAGGCTTTGCCAAAGCCCTATCCGTCTCGTTCTTACAAGACACGAGCAAGGCGCAATCCATGCTGCGGCAGGATATGCAAAGGCCACGGGAAGGATGGGCGTTTGTCTCGCAACCTCAGGTCCGGGAGCCGCAAATCTTATTACGGGAATCGCAGATGCAAATCTTGATTCCTCCCCTCTTCTCGTTATTACAGGTCAGGTGCCCTCAAGATATATCGGAAGAGATGCCTTTCAGGAAGCAGATATTCTGGGAATGACTATCCCCGTTACAAAGCATAACTATCTCGTTACCGATGCCGAGGAGGTCCCCCGAGACCTTGAGGAGGCATGGCGAGTTGCAAGCAGTGCACGTATGGGTCCCGTTCTTGTTGATATAACAAGCGACCTTTTCGATGCTGCTCTTTCAGAAAGCGCCTTTTGCTTTGAATGTCTCCTTCCGAGAAAAAGAGAAAACCATTATCCCCTCGAGGCTGCAATTCCGAAGCTTTCCGAGGTTATTCATTCTTCATTCAGACCCCTTGTGCTTGCAGGCGGAGGAGTAGTTGCCTCAGGCGCCTCACAGCTTCTTTTATCCTTCTGTGAAAAAAGCGGCATTCCCTGCGTTGTTACAATGATGGGCAAGGGACTTGCAGGCGGAGGATTTGATAATCTTCTGGGCATGGCAGGTCTTCACGGAAGCCTTTGTGCAAATACTGTTCTTGAGCAGTGCGACCTGCTTATTGCCATCGGATGCCGTTTCTCGGACAGAACTGTGGGTGATTTTGAGGCCTTTTCAAGAAGCCGCACCATCGTTCACTGCGATATCGACCCTGCTGAGCTTAACAAAAACCTGAAGGTTTATCTTCCCGTTTGCGCAGACAGCTCTGAATTCTTAACTGCACTTTCAGAAATTGCCGACGGGCTTGACAGCTTTCATACGGAGCGCTATTCAAGCTGGTATAAAAAGATTCCTCCCGTTGTAAGCTCTGCGGCTGACGATATATACAAGGCTGTTTGCCTTTATGAAAACGAAAATCCCGAAAGCTGTATCGTTACAGACGTTGGAACCGTACAGACAGAGGCTGCCCGCCTTATCACCGTAAACGGAGAGCGAGCATTCGTCACATCCGGCGGTCTCGGTGCAATGGGATTCGGTCTTCCCGGTGCAATCGGTGCATCCTTTGCACTTTACGATAATAACAAAAACATCAATGAAAACGCCCGTATAATCCTCATTGCGGGAGACGGCGGCTTTCAGATGACCTTGCAGGAGCTGGGAATCCTTGCGGAATGCCCCGTTCCCGTGAAAATAATCATAATGAATAACCGTACCCTCGGTATGGTTGATAATATGGAGATCGGAAAAGGCGGAAAATATCTCCTCGGAGATACTCCTGATTTTTCTCTCCTTGCAAAAGCATACAACATTCCCTCTCAGCGCATCCCCCTTTCCGAGGATTCACAGAAGCAGGTTCTTGACTTCCTCTCCTCTTCGGAAAGTGCTCTGCTTGAGATAATTTACTGATCGGAGGTAACACCCACTATGAAATGCCCTTCCTGCGGATCCGAAGACATCAAGGTTGTAGACTCTCGTCCCGTTGACGAAAATAATTCTATCAGACGCCGTCGCGAATGCCTCACCTGTCACAACAGATTCACAACATATGAGGTTATAGACGCATTCCAGCCCGTTGTTATCAAAAAGGACGGAACAAAGGAGCTCTTCGACAGAAACAAGCTTCTTGCCGGACTCCTCCGTGCTTGTCAGAAGCGCCCCGTAAACGCTGAGGCTCTCGCAAACGAGATCGAGGCAGAAATCAACAACTCTCTCAGACGTGAGATCACATCAAGCGAGATCGGTGAGATCTCAATGGAAAAGCTCCGTGTGCGCGATGCTGTTGCATACGTTCGTTTCGCCTCCGTTTACCGTGAATTCAAAGACGTTGAAACCTTTATGAAGGAGCTTGAAATTCTCAAGCGTGATGAATAATTGAAGGCGGTTATTTTACGACCTCTTGCTTTATTCACCATCGTATTTTTCGTTTTATCATGTATCCTTTTCACCGCAGACACGGCTGTGAGGCTATGGTCTGCGGTGATTTTTATTTTATTGTTTTCGCTCTGCACCTTACTTCGCTTTCTTATTCCCGCTTTTCGTGAGAGAAGCATGAAAAGAGCAGCTGTGACCGCTCTTTGCTTTATGTTTGCAGGCGCCCTTCTTGCCGCAGCTACGTCTCATTATAATATTGACGTGCGCCTCGGTCAGTTTGAAGAGCTTGAAAACAAGACCGTCGATTTTGAGGGTGTAGTTACAGACGTTCATTATGACGCCGGCAGATATGCGGTTTATGCCGTAGATATCAGCAACGCCATGGGCCTTTCCGACTTTTCTTGTGTTTTCAAGGGCGAGGGCGGAGTCAGCCCAAACTCGATCATCAAGGGAAGGGCAACCTTTTATCCCTTGGAAAAGAGCGAGACCTTCGATGAGCGCCGCTATTATCTGTCTCAGGGAATTATAATGTCCGCTGAGACTGTGCACCTCGAATACGTAGGCGAGGATGGCTTTTCCCTCCATAACGAGGCCAATAAACTGAACCGCAACCTTTCATATATCTTCTACGATCTTCTCGGAGAGGACGCGGGAGGCTTTGCTGCTGCGCTGATTCTCGGAAACAAAGAAAATCTTCCCAAAGCCGTAAGCCGTGATTTTCAGCGACTTGGTCTTTCCCATATTCTTGCAATATCGGGAATGCACTTAACTATTATCTGCGCCTTTGTTTCCACCCTTCTTTACCCATTCGGAAAGAATGCAGGCAGGATAGGATGTATTTTCACCGTCATTTTCTATATGATAATTACGGGATTTTCAGCCTCCGTCACCCGATCGGGTATTATGCTTCTCGTTCTTATCTTATCGGCATTTCTCAGGCGTGGAGGCGACAGCTTTACCAATCTCGGCATTGCAGTCTTTCTCATATCCATAATCGATCCCTTTGCATGCTCTGACATCGGACTTCAGCTTTCCTTTTGCGCTGTTTTTGCAATTCTTTTGTATCTGACAAAGCGAAAGCCGCTGACTGAGGCCGAGGAGGACAAAAAGGAGCTGAAAAATCCCTTTCTGAAGCTTCTTCGCTCACTTTTTGAAGCGAGTGTATTAACTGTGGTTGTGGTTCTTTTCATGCTTCCCCTGGAATGGCTCTATTTCGGAGAAATTTCTTTGATCTCTCCCTTGACCTCCCCTTTGTTTTCCCTTTTTGCAACCGTTCTTTTGTGGACACTGCCAATACTTTTGCTCCTCAGCCCCGCACATACCATATCAGCACTCCTTGCCTACCCGATAAAGGGACTTATCGATTTTATAATTTTGCTTGCGGGAAAGCTTTCCGTGCTCCGTAATATTACCGCATCCTTAAATTATCCCTTTGCTTTCTGCTTTTGCGTTCTTATATTTATAGGGATAGTCGCATTCTGTGCTTCGAAAAAGAAAAAGCGCCTTATTTTTGGCGCTGTTACTCTACTTCTTGTTTTCTCCTTCGGTCTTTCATGCTTTGTTTATAAGCTCCCCGATAAGGACAGAGCCACAATTTCCATGCTTGAACACAAGCAAAGCGACGGTCTCCTTATATTTTCCGAAAACAAAGCCATGGTCATCGATATCGGCAACGGATATTCTAAAATATCAGACCTTGCCGTTAATGCCCTGTCCTCAGGTCAGGCAACTGAGATCGAGGTGCTGATGCTGACGCATATCCATACCTCTCACCCAGCAACCCTCCAGGATTTGTTTTCATCCAAGATAGTTCGCACAGTTGTTCTTCCAAAGGAAGAGGGAGAGGCTTATTATGACACGGTGGAGGTTTGCAAGGCAAACAACGTGCCCTACGTGGAATATATATGCGGAGATACAGTTAGCTTTGCAGACTGCAAAATCAAGACCTATAAAAGCGAATACATAAAGCGCTCGACACAGCCAATTATCCGCCTTGATATCAAGGCCTTTGACGAGCAATTTACTTATCTTGGTGCCGCTTATGTTGAAGGACTGCCAACGGCAGACCTTTCCGATAGCGATCACGTGCTGTTTGGAGGTCACGGTCCCCGCTATAAAAGCACCTTCTCTCCCACCCTATCCGACTCCTGCAAAATTTATACAACTGAAATTTCCGAAATACATCTGTCGAAGGAATACGTTATCTGCAATGATGAATACGTCATTCTCGATTAATTTTATTTGCGATTCTATTGTATTCGCGGATTATTTATAGTAAAATACCTTATATTATTAATGTACGCTAAAAGAAAGGATCAAAAAATGGAGCCTATACTTGAACTGCTTTCTAAAAACTGTCTTTATTCCACAAAGGATATGGCGGCTATGCTTGATATGACTGAGGAGGAGATCGAGGAAAAGATCGCCTCTTATAAGGATGAAGGAATCCTTCTCGGCAGTCAGGCAATTATCGATTACGATAAAACTGACGTTAACCACATTACAGCCTTTATTGAGCTTAAGGTAAACCCTCAGCCCAACCGCGGATTTGATAAGATCGCTGAAAATATCTACCGCTACCCCGAGGTTATGAGCCTTTACCTTATGTCCTCCTCCGGATACGACCTTCTCGTTACCGTTGAGGGCTCAACAATGAAGGAGATCGCATACTTCGTTGCAAGAAAGCTTGCTCCCATCGAGGGCGTTATCTCCACATCCACCCACTTTGTTCTTAAAAAATACAAGTCCAAGGGTATTATCCACAGATCTGCGCAGGTCGATGAAAGAGAGAATTGCAACTGATGTTTGACTGCCAAAATGCACTTTCCAAAAAAGCACGTGATCTTAAGCCCTCAGGCATTAGAAAGTTTTTCGATATGCTTGCAGGCAGAGAAGGCGTAATCTCTCTCACCGTCGGTCAGCCCGATTTCGCAACCCCCTGGCACATCCGTGATGCAGGTATCGACAGCATCGCAGACGGACACACCTTCTATACCTCAAACCGAGGCACCCCCGAGCTCAGACAGGAGATCGCAAGCTATATGAATCGTCGCTTCGATCTTTCCTACTGCCCCGAAACTGATATTATCGTAACCGTAGGTGCAAGCGAGGCTATCGACCTTGCTATCCGTGCACTTTGCGACGAGGGAGACGAGGTCATCGTTCCCGTGCCCTCCTTCGTTTGCTATTCTCCTCTTGTTGAAATGGCAGGAGCAAAGGCTGTTTTCGTTGAGACTACCCCCGAGGACGGCTTTAAGCTGACTCCCCGGCGCCTCAGCGCTGCTATCACAGATAAAACAAAGCTGATCATCCTCCCCTATCCCTCAAACCCTACAGGCGCTATTCTTGAAAAGGATGAGCTTCTTGCTCTTGCTGAGGTTATCAAAAAAACTGATGCAGTAGTGCTCTCCGATGAGATTTACGCAGAGCTTACCTATTCCAAAAAGCATACCTCTATAGCAACCATCCCCGAGATGAAGGAGAGAACAATCGTTATCAACGGCTTTTCCAAGGCCTATGCCATGACAGGATGGCGTCTCGGCTTCTCCTGCGCACCTGCTGAGCTCACAGAGGCTATGTTCAAGATCCATCAGTATGCTATCATGTGCGCCCCCACCGTAAGCCAGTATGCCGCAACAGAGGCGCTGAAAAACGGTGACAGCGATATTGAGATGATGAAAGCGGAATATGACCGCCGCCGAAAGTACCTGACAAAGGCTCTTTCAGAAATCGGTCTTCCCTGCCAGAGCCCCGAGGGAGCATTCTACGTGTTTATGAAGGTTTCCGGATACGGTCTCAGCTCTGAGGAATTCTGCGAGCGACTTCTTGAGGAGCATAACGTGGCAATCGTCCCCGGCACCGCCTTCGGTGACTGCGGCGAGGGCTATGCCCGCCTCTCCTACGCATATTCCCTTGAGCACCTTAAAGAGGCTGTCAAGAGAATGGATAAATTCGTTAAAAGCTTAACATAAAAAAAGCTGTTGCAGTTAACTGCAACAGCTTTTTCTTATATCATATTGTTTTCAGTGTAGACGATAAGCTCGCCGTCCTTATCACGGCAGTCGTAGCGCTCATTCTTGCTTTCGGAAAGGACAAATTCTGCGCAGGATACAAGCTTTTCTGTGCCGTCCTCCTCTACCATTACGTAGAAGCACTCGCAATGATAGTAGCGCACTCCGTTTATCTCAAGTGAGCCTGACACCTCATATGCCAGCTGAAAGCCTGTGTTATAATCGTGAGTGCCCATATAGCTGCGAAGAAAAGCCTCAACGCTCTCCTTTTCAGCTCCGCTTATTAGGTCTTTTTTGTTTTTCCAGTCATCAACCGACACGTAGTGTGTGCCGTTTGTGATATTGAAGCACTCGATTCTCTCCGCTCTTTCTTCACCTGTGAGATAAACCACCTTGATGCTTCCGCCGCCGTCAATAAATCTGCAGGACACAAAGGGGCTCTCCTCGCCCTCGGAAAGCTCATATGTAAAATCGGAAAACTCCTTATAAACACCGTCGTTTTCAAAAATATCGGAGATTATAATGATTTCACCCTCGGAGCGGATAAACAATGTGCCGTTTTCATCATAAACGTCTGTAAAGGTTTCGGAAAATGCTCTTGTATTATGGTCGTAATAATAGACCTCGCTGCCTACGGTTATCTTCGAAAGAGTACCGAAAAGAAGGCTGTGTGAGGGCATCTCGCTGCAGAAATCCATCTCCTCGGCAAGAGAGCCGTCAAGGTTATAAAGATTATAGGAATATCCGCCCTCAACCTCGCTGTATTCGAAATACTTGTCTGCAGCCTCAGTATCGGCTGTAGTAGTATCAGCTACTGTTGTTTCTGTGGTTTTTTCAGTCTCAGGAGCCGTTGTTTCATTGCTTTCGCTGTCGGGTACACATCCGACCATCGCAAGCATAAGGGCTATTGCTGCAGCTGTCAATGCTATTATTTTTCTTTTCATTTTCTTTTCCTTTTGATTTATTCTTCGCCCGAAAGCTCTGCCACCACTATTTCGGGACTGTTGTTGATGCGAAAGGGGAAAAGGCTGTTTCCCAGTCCGCGGCTTACTATCATAGAGGTTTCATCCTTCGTATATACTCCCTCAGTGTGCTCGGGAAACCATCCCTGACCGGGCGCTATCAGAGCACCTATAATCGGTAATCTGAACTGACCTCCGTGGGCATGACCGCAGAATACAAGGTCAGCCTTACACTCTGCATAATCATCGAAATAGTCAGGCTTATGGGCAAGCACCATCTTATATCCCTCTGTTTCATCGCAAATAGATTTAAGATTTGAAAGTAGCTCGTCGGTATACGTCGTGTTATCCTGCATTCCCGACTGCATTCCTATAAGAGTTATGGAATCCTCTCCCTTTACAAGGGTTACCGTTTCATCTGAAAGCACGTGGATGCTTTCATTTTTTATTCCTTCAATAAACTGCTCATATTCCTCGGGAATTCTTGTCTCGTGATTTCCTACCACGTAATATACAGGAGCAATCTGCGCTGCGTTGTTCATAAACGCTACCGCAACGTCTACGTCAGTACGCCTTGAATCCATCACGTCTCCCGTAACTACGATTATATCGGGCTCGGTATCCTTTATTTTCGAAAGCAGTCTTTCATTTTCCTTGCCAAACTCCGCATTGTGGAGGTCGGAAATTTGAGCGATTCTGAAGCCGTGAAAGGACTCGGGAATCTTTTCTGATTCTATTTTTATCTCCGTAACGGTAATGGTCGTATTTCCGTGTATTATCCAGATAATGATCGATATAAGGAGTATCGCTGCAATAATTCCAATAACGGCAATCATTTTTTTATTCTTAATTGTTTTCAAAATATGAAATTACCTGTTCTTTTATCTGCGTCATTCCCAACACTGTGGGATGTCCGCCCCCAAGCTGAAACTCAGAAAGAGGCAGATACTCAATGCCGAAATTGCGACAAGCCTCGGAAAAATTCTCGCCGAAATCCTCTATAAGGATATGATTCAAAATAAAAACTATGCGTCCTTCGGGGAGTGCCTCCTTCGCTCGGGAAAGCATATAGGAAAAGGCGGGATAGACCTCGTAAAGGTCCTTATCTGTCCATCCCTCAAGCTTCTGCTCGCCTCTGGGAGAAGCTGCCCAGCAATCGTTTGTTGCGCCGAAAATAATGAGAGTATCAACCTTGTTATTCTCAAAATAACCGTTATCGATAAGGCGGTCAAGACGGGCGATGAAGGATTTTTCACGGCAATCCTCCCCGTTATAGCCCGTGTTGCATATAGTTGTGCCTGAATAGCTGCAGTTGAAAAGAAGATTTGCGGGAGCCTCCTTGAAAAACTGATGCCACCAGCATTCCTCTACTTTGCAAACGTCATTGCAGTCCTTTGCTTCGCTATTATACCAGGCATCATACCCCTGGGGGATATATCCCTCGAAAGTGGAGTAGCTGTCTCCGAGTATCATTACGTTGCCAAGATTTTTCATTCTTTTTCCTTTTTCTCCCTTATAATTCCGCTTATTCCGTATCCGAGAAGGAATATATCACCAGCCCAAATGCCGATTCCCATCCAATAGAAAACTACAGCATCCAGATTATACTGCTTATACGCCCATTCGAAGGGGAGTATTGTCTCTCCCTCGTTTGTTACTTCCATGACACTTGCTTGTTCTTCATAAAACAAGAGCGTTACCGTATCTCCCGCCGAAATAGTTTTGAGAGCCTGTTTAACATCTTCAGAAATGACTTTTCCTTCTACTGTATAAAGCTCTCCGTCCTCAAATTCAAGATCGCAAAAATCGTCATCATCATACCAGGACGGATTATCGATATTTGCAACTACACCCGTATATTCAATGCAATCTTCTCTCGTGACATCTTTATAGTCATCTCCGCCGATGAAAAATACATATCCCACCACTGCGGAAAGCAGGGCAACTATAATAAAAGTAATAGGTGAATCAAACATGTTAGAGCCAACATGGTATTTGCCGCCCTCACCATCGGGAAGAGCAAGTCTCTGAGCTGTGCCGATCTTCAAATCTCCCAGAGTTTTTCTAACCTCTTCACAAAAGTCAATAAGAAATTCGTTTTTATCGTCATTGTCGGTAGCTGGAATAAATATGTATTTTTTATCTTTAAAGATTATCAAGCAACCCTTAGAGAATATATTGAACTGCTTAACTTCCTTTTTGGTATATTCACAGCGTTGAGTCATAACGTTGCTTCTGTACCAAATTTTAAAGGTTTTATTCTCAAACTCAACAGAATATTCAATAGTATCGGAGGTGAGCAGATTTTCGTATTTCGAAAGCTTCTTTTCATAGCAGGAAAGACTTTCCTTATACGTGCGGTCGATATTATATCTCAAGTCCATCCCTCACTTTTGTCGATTTTAATCATTGTATCATATTATGTCAAAAAATGCAATCATAACAAAACCCTCATCACGTGTCTGTAAATTTGGGTTTATCGGGGAATTTGAATTTTGGCGAACATCCCCTCCGCGCGTCATCCTGAGCGTAGCAAACAACCCGGTGAGTTGTTTGCGAAGTCGAACCATCCCTTAGGATGGTGCCCTCCTCAGAGGGCAGGATCTCCGAACGATTATCGATAGCTCCTATCAAATATCGTAGATCCCGCCCCATCGGGGCGCCCTCCCTTAGGTCGGGTTCGACTCCGCAAACATCATACTATGATGTTTGCTCCGCTCAGGATGACGCATCAAGGTTCGCGCTCCTTCAAATGTCGTTTCGTTCTTGTGCAGATAGGCGGGCCGATGTGGGCATCGGCCCCTACGAAATACCAATCACATCTCCCCGCTAAATACGAATTTATATATCGTATTTTTAGGTTTTACAAAAAGAAAAGGACACCTTGCGGTGTCCTTTTGTTTATTACTGAATATTAATTACTCAGCTGCTGCTTCTTCTGCAATATCAACGAGCTTGATGAGAGCCATCTCAGCTGCGTCACCACGGCGGGGTCCGAGCTTATAGATCTGTGTGTAACCACCGTTGATGTTAGCGTACTTAGGTGCTACCTGGTCGAAGAGCTTCTTAACTGCATCTTCCTTTGTGATATATGCGAGAGCTGCACGGCGAGAAGCAAGAGTGTTCTTCTTGCCGAGAGTAATCATCTTTTCAGCCATGGCACGTACTTCCTTAGCTCTTGTGAGAGTTGTCTCGATGGAGCCATTCTCAATGAGGTAAGTTACCATACCGCGGAGCATAGCGTTTCTATGTGCGGTCTTTCTGCCAAGCTTTCTGGTTCCGGGCATTGTGTTGTCCTCCTTTTCGCAATACTTTTTCTATTGGATCACAGGATCCATTAAAGTCTTACTCGTCTTCCTTCTTCAGCTCGAGGCCGAGAGAATGAAGCTTTGCGATAACTTCTTCAAGCGACTTCTTACCGAGGTTTCTGACTCTGATCATCTCTTCCTCGGTACGGTTTACAAGGTCTTCAACCGTGTCGATGCCCGCACGCTTCAAGCAGTTGAAGCTACGAACGGACATGTCAAGCTCCTCAATGGTCATCTCAAGTACCTTCTCTTTTACAGTCGCAACGCTTTCAACCATAATTTCAGCGTTCTTCGCCTCGTCCGAGAGATCTACGAACAAGTTGAGATGTTCGTTGAGTATCTTGGCGCCATATGAAATCGCTTCCTTTGCTGAGCTTGTGCCGTCTGTGAGAACCTCGATTGTAAGCTTATCGAAGTCTGTGATGTTGCCGACACGTGTATTCTCAACATGGTAGTTTACATTGTACACGGGAGTGTAGATCGAATCGGTGAAAATTGTACCGATAGGTGCAGACATACCCTGATTTTCATCAGCGTAGATCTCCTTGTTTCTCTGCTGAGAAACGTAGCCGCGGCCCTTAGCAAAGTTGAGCTCCATATGGAAGCGCACGTTCTCACCCAGTGTCGCGATAACGTGATCAGGGTTGAGGATCTCGATGTCAGCGTCCTGCTTGATGTCACCTGCGGTAACAACGCCGGGGCCTGTAACGTCGATAACTGTGCTCTTTGTGTTTACGGAGTGGAGCTTTGCGGTAATGCCTTTGACATTAAGAACGATTTCAGTTACGTCCTCCTTCACACCGTCCATGGTGGAGATCTCGTGGAGAACGCCGTCGATCTTAATGCTTGTTACAGCATACCCGGGCAGTGAGCTGATAAGCACACGGCGCAGGGAGTTTCCGAGAGTGATGCCATAGCCTCTCTCAAGAGGCTCGACTACGAATGTGGCTTTTTCGCCGCCTTCGCTCACGTCCAATGTAACAATATTGGGCTTTTCTATTTCGATCATTGTAACAACCTCCTAATTTAAATTAAGTTTCCAGAGCTGTGCTCTTGGAATTTACATCTTGCTACTTGCAGTTTTACACGGAGCTGCCTTTACTCCGACGGTAATAACCGACCGCAAACAAGATGTTAAGGCAGGTTATTACTTTAATTACTTGGAGTAGAACTCTACGATGAGCTGCTCGTTGAAGTCGAAATCAACGTCATCTCTTGCGGGGATAGCGATAACCTTAGCGCTTGCAGCCTCAGCGTTGAGCTCGAGCCACTTGGGAGCATTGGTGTTTGCCATGTTCTCCATGAGTGCCTTGATCTTCTCGGAAGAACGGCTCTTATCCTTAAGAGCTACAACATCGCCAACCTTAAGAATGATGGAGGGGATGTCTGCCTTCTTACCGTTGAGGGTGAAGTGTGCGTGACGAACGAGCTGTCTAGCTTCCTTACGGCTGCTAGCGAGACCCATTCTGTATACTACGTTATCGAAACGACGCTCGAGAAGAGAGAGAAGGTTCTCACCTGTGATGCCTTCCTTCTTAACAGCTGCTACATAGTACTTCTTCAACTGCTTCTCCTGTACACCGTAGTAACGGCGTGCAGTCTGCTTCTCTC
>JAZRRC010000027.1:0-6514 GCA_045650355.1 Candidatus Avispirillum sp.
CTCTTCCTTTGTAGGTGTGCAGATATAAGTTCTGCCCTCAACACGAGCAACGTCGTTGATAGCGGTGCGGTGGAGGTAGCAGTTAGGAAGGAGCTCTTCATTGAGCTTTGTGATCTCGCCTGTGGAGCAAGCCTCAGCGCGGAGAGCCTCTGCCTGTTCTTCTGTGCCGTCAATCCATACGATCTTGTCAGGCTTTGTAATAGCAGCCATCTCTTCGATCCAGGAAAGAACATACTTGTTGTTTGTCATTTTCATTATCTCCTTTAAAAGATTTACAAAATGATATACATATTTTGCTAACAATATATTACCATCAAAGTTTTTGTTTTGCAATAGCAATTTACAAATATTTGTGTTAAAAAAGTGTAAAAAGGGAATATTTCGAAAATTGCCCGTTATATATTTAAAACTATAAATATTTAAATAGGTATTTACTTTTTATCGGGAATTTGCTATAATTTAAAAAAACATCTGTTTCAAGGAGGATATATGGCTGTTCTTAACGATAAAGAAAAGGCGATGTTCGATTATATTAACCGCCAGTTCGAGGAAACGGGATATTCCCCCAGCGTCCGTGATATACAAAAGGCTCTCGGTATCGGTAGCACCGCTACCGTTTATAATTACATAGAAAAGCTTTGCGAGAAGGGGTATCTGAGAAAGGATGCAACAAAGAGCCGCTCTCTCAGACCTGTCAGCGATTCTCCTGTATACCGTGTTCCCGTTATCGGAAAGGTAACTGCAGGTGCGCCTATTCTTGCATTTGAGGAGAACGACGGATTCGTTTCCTTTTCTCCCGAGGGGCGCCGCTTTGATTCCTCAACTCTTTTTGCCCTGAAGGTAAGGGGAAGAAGTATGATCAATGCGGGAATTATGGACGGTGATATTGCCATTGTAGAAAAATCCGATATTGCAAGAAGCGGAGAGATCGTCGTTGCCATGATCGATGATGAGGCAACTGTAAAGACCTTTTACGCCGAAGGCGGAAAATTCCGTCTCCAGCCCGAAAACGATGAATACGATCCCATCTATACAGATCACGTAAGAATCCTCGGCAAGGTCGTTGCAAGCATAAGATATTATTGATTAAAAGCCCTCTTTCGAGGGCTTTTTTACATAATATTTCACTCTCTGCAAATAATAGCTGTAAATACCTTTGAAAAAGGGGACTGCTATGGAAAATAAAGACCTGCTCAGCTCTGATTTTGATTCCAATATCAGAACCATGGATAAAATACTCAGGTGCGATGAAAATTTCGACCTGATTAAACGAACCTTAACAATCAGCAACACCCGATGCGTCATGTACTACGTGGACGGCTTTATAAAGGCGGAATCCATGCAAAAGCTAATGATGCATCTTTTCTCCGTAAAGGATTTCGGAGACGGCAGCGAGGGTGCGGCAAAGAAGTTTTCAGATACGTCTCTGCCTGCCGTTGAGGTGGACGTTCAAAACTCTGTCGATGCGCTCACGGTGGCTGTATTGTCGGGCTGCACAGCCTTTTTCTCAGAGGGATTCGGAAGTAATGCTCTCGTTATCGATATGCGTACCTATCCTGCGAGGGAAGCCTCGGAGCCTGAAAACGACAGGGTAATGCGAGGCAGCCGCGACGGATTTGTTGAAACGATGATATTCAATACCGCAATGATACGCCGCCGTATCAGAGACCCTAAATTAACTGTCAAATACCTCTCTGCAGGAGAGAAAACGAGAACGGATATGGCGCTTTGCTATATTGAAGGCGTTGCGGATATGGAATATGTAAAAGACCTTTCCGAAAGGATATCGGGGATGGAATGCGAATCTCTCGTTATGGGTCACAGAAGCGTTGCGGAAACTCTTATAAAGCAGAAATGGTATAACCCATTTCCGAAAATCAGAACAACGGAGCGCCCCGATGCAGTTGCAGCAACCATACTTGAGGGCGGGGTAGTGCTCATCTGCGATAACAGCCCCGAGGCCATGCTGTTTCCAACGTCTATTTTTGATTTTCTGCAGGAAACGGATGATTATTATTTCCCACCGCTGACGGGAACTTATTTGAGAATTATCCGCCATATCGTTTTCTGGCTCACAATGCTGCTCACTCCCGTGTGGTACCTTCTTATTTCCTATGAAAGCATCCTTCCCGAGTGGATGGGATTTATAATACCGAAGGACCCGGGACAGCTGCCGATCATTGTTCAGCTTTTCTTAACTGAATTTGTACTTGACGGATTAAAGCTTGCATCCCTCAATACACCAAGCACTCTGTCAAACTCCCTCTCCGTGGTAGGAGGTCTTCTTCTCGGTGATTTTGCCGTACAGGTAGGATGGCTTTGCCCCGACGTTATTCTGTATATGGCATTCGTTGCCATAACAAACTTCACTCAGTCCTCCTACGAGCTTGGCTATGCCTTCAAATATATGAGAATGATGACTCTGCTCCTCGTCGCTCTATTCGGTATATGGGGACTTATCGGCGGTATTGTTATAACCTTTGTTCTCGTAGCAACAAACAAAACGGTGAACGGCAAGAGAAATTATCTCTATCCTTTGATCCCATTCAACGCCAAAGCCCTTGCAAGACTCTTCTTCAGACTGAAGAAGAGAAGATGAAATAGTATAAATTCGGGTTTGTCGAGGAGATTAAACGGTATCATCGTATGGGCCGATGTTTCATCGGCCCATACATTATTGGGTTTAAAACTGTTTGTCAACCACGATGCTTTCGTATTAGTGTGATTAAAATATTCACACTAATCCCGTTTATAAATCATAGGTTGTGAATCTCCAGTATAAAAAAGAAACCAAATTCAGCTTTCAGTCCCTAAGTACGCAAAGCTACTTTTGAGAGAAAGAGAATTTGGTATATAATTATTATATCACAAATTTTAGTTAGTTCAATATGTTTTACGAAAAAACTACCATAGCGGGAACGAGTCAACCTTTTAAGAGTGAGAAATGCTCTGTCAGTGATCGCTGAACAAGCAAGGCTCGGGGATATAACCGAATCATCTCCCTAATATAGTCTAACCCAATAATTATAAGGAATCAATATCTCAAATATTTAACCTAATCAAAATTGTATTTGGTATAGGTTCTGTTGCTTTTTTGTTACTTGAAATGCCTTTTGTATAGTTGTTTTTTGGTGAAAGAATGTATTTATAAATTTCAGTAATTTATATAGAAAATTGTTGAAATGATAAACGTTTGGTGCTATAATTACCTTGTATATTTATTGATATGGAGAATATTATGAAAAAATATCTTGCTATTGACCTTGGCGCTTCCAGCGGCAGAGGTATTCTCGGAAAAATTGAAAACGGAAAGCTCACTCTCGAAGAGGTGCATCGCTTTTCCAACGACCCTGTTGTAACCGAGTCCGGCTTCTTCTGGGATACTCTTCGTCTTCTTTATGAGATCAAGGCGGCTATCCTCAAGTGCTCTCTCGGTGAGGGTGTTGATACTATCGGTATCGATACCTGGGGCGTTGACTACGCTTACATAGATTCAACAGGTGCTATGATGGCGCCCTCCTATCAGTACAGAGATCACAGAACAACTCCCATGATGGACAAGGTATATTCCACAGTACCTTATGCCGATCTTTATAAGATCACAGGCATTGAGTCTATGAGCTTCAATACTGTATTCCAGATAGCAGACGATATAACACGCCGTCCCTGGCTTTGCGATAACGCAAAGACTCTTCTTCTCACTCCCGACCTTCTCGGATATCTTCTCACAGGCGAGTGTGCCTCCGAGTACACAATTGCATCCACAACAGCTCTTATGGATGCCGAGAAGCGTGAGTTCTCCGATGAGCTTTTCGAAAAGCTCGGAATCAAGAAGGATCTTTTTGCTCCCGTTGTAATGCCCGGTAACGTTCTCGGTAAGCTCACAAAGAAGATCGACGAGGAAACAGGCCACAGCGGCGCTGTTGTTGTAAACGTAGGAAGCCACGATACCTCCAGCGCTATCGCTGCAGTTCCTGCGACAGACGATGGATTCCTCTTCATCTCCAGCGGTACGTGGTCTCTTATGGGTATCGAGTCCGATACACCCGTTATCAACGATATTACAAGAAAGTACAGCTTCACAAACGAGGGCGGTACCTTCGGCAAGATCAATATCATGAAGAATATCATGGGTCTTTGGCTCATTCAGGAGTCCCGCCGTCAGTGGAAGAGAGAAGGACTTAACTATTCCTTCGATGAAATGTCCGATGCGGCTCTCAAGTCCGAGCCCTTTGCATCTATCATCAATCCCGATGATCCCATGTTCAATGAGGCAGGCGATATGCCCGGAAAGATCCGTGAATACTGTAAGAAGACAGGTCAGAAGATTCCCGAAACTATGGGCGCTGTTGTCCGTGCTATTTTCGAGTCTCTCGCTCTCCGCTACCGCTGGACAGCGGAAAAGCTTGAGGAGCTTACAGGCAAGAAGTACGGCACTATCAATATCGTAGGCGGAGGCACAAAGGACGAGCTTCTTTGCCGATTCTGCGCTAACGGTACAGGCAGAACAGTAGTTGCAGGTCCCGTTGAGGCTACCGCTATCGGTAATATTCTTGCGCAGGCTGTTGCCGCAGGCGAGGTTTCCGGTGTAGAGGAGGCTCGCGAGATCGTCAGAAATTCCTTTGAGACAAAGACATACATCCCCGAGGAGGACCTTCGCGAGGGATGGGACAGCGCATACGCCCGTTTTGTTGAACTCATAGGTTAAGAAAATGTTAGATAACTTCATATACAGCGTAAACGTAATTTTACCTGTATTTATAATTGTGATTCTCGGCTTCGTGCTTGGAAGAACTAAATTCATAGGCGAGGGATTCATAGAGCCTGCTGAAAGAATAGTTTTTAAGGTGGCTCTCCCAGTTATGCTTTTTTTGGAGGTTGCGGGAGCTGAGAAGCTGACAGGCGGCGATTTTAAGCTTATTGCTTTCTGTGTCTGCGCTGTTACTTCTGTTTTTCTTCTTGTTTCTCTTGCATCCTTGGTGCTTGTTAAAAAGGAGCATAGAGGAGCCTTTGTACAGGGCTCGTCAAGATCAAATTTCGCAGTCCTCGGCATCCCCCTTGCCATCAGCATGTTCGGTGATGCGGGAGCTGTGGCTATCGCTCTTGTTATGCCCTTTGTGATCATTATGTTCAATGCTTATTCCGTCATAGTTCTTTCCGTGTTTGCAACGGGAGGGGAGAAGGTGAGCGTAAAGGAAACCTTGAAAAGACTCCTTTTGAACATAGTAACAAACCCTCTTATAATTGCGGTGGTGCTTGCACTCCCCGTTCTTTATTTTGAAATCGATCTTCCCACCTTTGCAGACAGAAGCCTTGACTATATCAGCGCTATGACAACACCTCTTTCTCTTATTTGTCTTGGCGCAAACTTCAAGCTTTCCGCAGTGAAGGGA
This sequence comes from Candidatus Avispirillum sp., assembly GCA_045650355.1. Classification (GTDB taxonomy): domain Bacteria; phylum Bacillota; class Clostridia; order Oscillospirales; family CAG-272; genus Avispirillum. The sequence goes on from JAZRRC010000027.1 coordinate 5,394, forward strand.
AGAATGGGCGCGGCTCTTGGTGCTACTACATTAAAGCTTGTGGTCCTTCCGCTTCTGACGGTTTCTGTTGCGGCACTGATGGGATTTCGCAATGAAGCCCTCGGTACCATATTCATTCTTTTCGGCGCTCCCTCAGCTGTATCAAGCTATATAATGGCCCGCAATATGAAGAATGATTCCGACCTTGCGGCGCAGATACTTCTTTTTACCACAATGCTTTGTATTTTCACCGTTTTCGGTGGGGTATTTCTGCTGAAAACCTTGTCTCTCATATAAAAGTGATTGTGCAAGGTGCAGAAAATTATATTTCTTTACAAAAATCGCAAAAAAATTACATATTTTCTTTGAAAATCAGATTTTTTGTGATATAATTATTTGTCAACGTATGACCATTACATAAATTAATCAATTTTTCGGAGGTTACAATGGAGAGCTTGTACGGAGAACTTGGCATTATCGCCATGAGAGGCTGTGAGCAGTTTGTCGGTGTTGTAGACAATTATCTCAAGGAATGGAGACGTCATGATGACGATAAGGATTTCATCATGCACGTAGATTGCCCCCGTTTCTCTAGCGGCGAGGCTAAGGCACTGCTTAAGGAGTCTGCAAGAGGCCACGATATTTATATTATTTCCGACTGCTTTAACTACGGTCAGGAGTACAAGATGTACGGCAGAATGGTACCTATGAGTCCCGATGATCATTTTGCTGATCTTAAGAGAGTTATTGCTGCAATCGAGGGTAAGGCATCCAGAATTTCTGTAATCATGCCTATGCTTTACGAGGGCAGACAGCATAAGAGAAGCTCCAGAGAGTCTCTCGACTGCGCTATGGCGCTTCAGGAGCTTGTACAGATGGGCGTTTCCAACATCATCACATTTGATGCTCACGACCCCAGAGTACAGAACGCTATTCCTGTCAGCGGATTTGATAATATCCGTCCTTCCTATCAGATGCTCAAGGCTCTTGTAAGAAATATTCCCGATGTTTCTTTCGCTCACGACGATATCATGGTTGTATCTCCCGACGAAGGAGCAATGGGCAGAAACATGTACTATGCATCCGTTCTCGGAATCGACCTTGGTATGTTCTATAAGAGACGTAACTATTCAATTATTATC
>JAZRRC010000028.1:0-3302 GCA_045650355.1 Candidatus Avispirillum sp.
CATTCCCGAGGGAAGCCCCGTCTATACTGCAGAGGGGGTAATGTATGAGGGTCAAAGACCTCCCCGTCAGGGCGGTGGTCGTCCCAATTCTGCAAATCCGCAGAGAAACGGAGCTTCTCAGAGAAGACCTGCACCCAATGGTCATAATCATAGCAGACAAAGACCCTCAGGCAGACCCGAGCCACCCAAAAGGAAAAAGATTTTCAATAAAGAAAAAATAATTTTCTGGATAAAAACATTTTTTATCCGTCTTTTGGCAATGCTTCTTGTAGTGTCAATCCTTGGTCTTTGGTGGTACAGAGCAGAGTTTTATTCCGAAACCGAGGCCAAAAAGGGCAAGGTTTCCTTTGTGCTTGACGATGAAAGAAGCTATACGACAAAGGCTTCCGTTGCATACAGAGGAGACGTGCTATACTGCGACTTTACCGAGATGGCACAGTGGTTTGGAATGGTTTCTGTCGGCAGCGTAAACTCAATGCGATTTATCTGCACAGAGGGCATTTCGGATACAAGCTCAGGCAAGGGCGGAGAAGAGTATGCTATCTTCACAAGCGGCTCTACAACCGTTCTTATAAACGGTGTTTCTGTTATCCTTGAGGCTCCCTGCCGCACTGTGGATTCTCACATCTGGATTCCTCTTTCCTTTGTGGAAAACTACGTAAGCGGTGTTGTTTGCGACAGAGGCGCAAAGGGAACGAATATCGTAATAGCCCCTGAGGGTGCCGAGGAAACCGAAGAAGAAGAAATCGTTATAGAGGCTGCCTTCAGAGTCAAGGCGCAGAACGGTCTTTCGCACGTTGAATACCCCGAATAAAATAAGAAAGGAGACACAGGAATGCAAAAGGAAAATAAAAGCTCTGAAAAAAAGCGCGTATTTCCCATATGGGCTATCGTGCTTTGTGTCTTTCTTGCAGTTATAATCGCTGCGGGTGCTGCCGTATGCATTTTTGTGGGCTCCAAGCTTTCACAAATAAACAGATACGACCCCGATGCTGTTGAAACCATACCTCCCGAGGATGAGTCCTTTGATACGGACCCCTATAAGGACGGAACGGAAATCATCAAGCCCGGCGACATTGACTGGGCAGACGATGTCAACACTCTTTCAAAGGACGGTGTGACCAACATCCTTCTTATCGGTCAGGATACAAGAGAAGAGGGAAAGAAGGGTCGCTCCGATTCGATGATGATCCTCACCATCGATAAAACAAACAAAAAGCTGAAGGTAACGTCTCTTATGCGAGATATGTACGTTCAGATTCCGGGCTACAGCGATAACAGAATCAACGTAGCATACTATTTCGGAGGCTATGAGCTTCTGAAAAAAACTATTGAGAAAAATTTCGGTATCACCATTGATCAGTTTGTCGAGATAGATTTTTTCGCATTCCAGAAGGTTGTTGATATCCTCGACGGTATTTATATCGACCTGAACGAGGAGGAGGCTGCTGCCCTTAAAAACTGGGGACACCGTACAGTTGTGGGAAGAAACAGACTTGACGGTGCTGCGGCTCTTTCCTACTGCACCATGCGATATATTGGAAACTCCGATTATGAAAGAACGGAGCGCCAGAGAAGAGCTTTTTCAGCGGTTTACGAAAGACTTCGTGAAAATGTCACGGTTTCCAAAATAGTGGAGCTTGTTGATGCCATCTTCCCTCTTGTGACAACGAATCTGACAAACGGAGATATCATGGGCTATGCTATGGAGCTCTACGGCATGAACGTGTCAGGTGTGGAGCAGCATCGTCTCCCTGCTGACGGAACGTTCTATTCCGCATATATCAACGGCATGGCAGTGCTTGTTCCCGACCTTGAGAAAACTCGTGAATATCTTAATGAGATAATCTATGAGGTAGCGCCATGATTCGGGCAAATTTTCATACACATACCGAGCGTTGCAGACACGCAGGCTGTTCAGACCAGCGTTACGTTGACCTTGCAATAGAAGCGGGAATCAAAAGCCTCGGCTTTTCCGACCATACTCCTTACGTCGGCTTTAAGGATGATTTTTATTCCTTCTACAGAATGCGCCCCGAGGAGCTTTCCGATTATTGTGAATCTGTGAAGGCGCTAAGAGAGCAGTATAAGGATAAAATCGAGATACATCTCGGCCTTGAGGCTGAGTATTACCCAAAGCTTTTCCCCCAGCTTCTCGAATTTCTCCGCCCCTACGGAATAGAATATCTTATTCTCGGACAGCATTTTCTCGATGACGATCAGTTCGGTCTTTCCGCCCATTGGATACAGGACGAGGAGTCTCTTGTTAAATACACAGATCAGTGCATTGAGGGACTCAGAACAGGAGCATTCTCCTATCTTGCCCATCCCGATCTCCCGAGATTTGACCATAAAAATCCCGCCTTCAGGCGTGAGATGCGCCGCCTTTGCCAGTGCTCAAATGAGCTGGGTCTCCCCGTTGAATTGAACGTTCTCGGCATCGCAAAGGAAAGAAACTACCCCTGCGAGGAGTTTTTAGAGGTGTGCCGTGAGTGCGACAGCACAATAATCATCGGTGTTGATGCACACCTGCCCGATCAGTTTACAGACGCAGCTCCCCTTGCGAGAGCATACGAGCTTATTGAAAAATACGGGCTTAAAACCACTGAAACAATAGATACAAAGCGACTTTCAAAGTATTATGAGGCAAACTTTAGATAATATAATCTTTATAGGAATGCCGGGCAGCGGAAAAAGCACCCTGGGCGTCCTGTTTGCAAAGGCTGAAATGTACAGCTTTTGCGATACAGACCTGCTTATCCAGCAGAGAGAAAAGCTCCCCCTTTTCAAGATAATCGAGAAAAAGGGAATTGAGGGCTTTTCGGAAATAGAGAGCCGGGTAGTATCAACTATCAAGGGCTATCACCGCACCGTTATCGCAACGGGCGGAAGCGTTGTTCTTTCCGAGTCTGCCATGCAGAATCTGAGAAAAAACGGCATTATCGTGTACATACAGCTTCCCTGCGAGGAAATAAAGAAGCGAGTCCGCAATATCACAACGAGAGGTCTCGTTATGAGAAAGGGCGAAACTCTTGAGGACGTTTACCGCGAGAGAGTTCCCCTTTATGAAAAATACGCAGACATAACCGTGGATTGCACAGGTCTTCGCACAGAGCAGTCTGTTGAAAAGATAATCAAGGCTGTAAGAGAAGCAAAGAAAGCAAAGTAAAAAACCTCCCCAAACGGGGAGGTTTTTGTTTGTAAATTCGTGTTTATCGGGGTGACGATAGTGGTGTTTTGTAGGGGTCGACGTCCTCGGCGACCCGCTGCAAACGCAACGATATGCGATAAATGTTAGTTCG
>JAZRRC010000029.1:0-11197 GCA_045650355.1 Candidatus Avispirillum sp.
TTTGAACTTTATCTCCGGAAATATAGTTATTCTTAATTTCATAACGAGTGCATAGTGACACCTTCCCCCAATCTGTGGGGGAAGGACTTGTCTTGGTCGCCTTTTTACTGTCTAAACTTCAGTTTGCAACAGACCGATAAATCCGAATTTAAAATATATAAGTAAAGAGAAGGAATCCGCCTGATGGCGGATTCCTTCTCTTTACTTATCATTCTTATTATACGTCGCTACTGCTCTGAGATACTGGAAAAGCTTTCCGTCCTTTTCGAGATGCACCATTACTCTTCCGGAAGGGGAGTTTGAGATAAGGATCATCTCATCGCTTACCGCCATGTTTCTGAAATACTTATATTTCACAAGGCGGCGATTCTTTGAAAGCACTTCGCTCCATGCTTCCTTTTCCTCGGGGAGAGAATAGCAGCATTCAATATCTGTCAGCTTCAAAAGACACTCTGTTACCCAATCGCCTCTGCCCTGTCTTCTTTCGACAACAAGCTCAAGCATTTCGGGAGGTACTGCTGTGACAGGCATGGAAAGCGCCTGTTCATAGCTTATACCGCCCTCGGGTACTACCTCCTCATCATCCTCATGATGAAGACTTTCGTTTTGCCTTTTTGAAACACGGACAACGTATCGAAAGGATGTCATCTTATATCTTATGAAAACAAATAGCATGGCGCAGAGCATAGTCATTGCGCAAAGCTGCAAAAATCCCTTGCCGGGAATCTGCTCGACAGCGCAAAAGGAAAATGCTACTCCCGCACAAACAAAGAGCGCACAACACGCAATCTCCGGAATCTTATTTTTCTGCCTCGGCTCGAATTTCATAATACCATCCCTTCAATTCTTACTTAAATTGAAAAAATGGGAGCCAAAGCTCCCACTTTCATCATTTTTCCATTAAACGAAAAATCAGCTTATGCCTGTTCCTTTGCGATAACCTGCTTGCCATTGTAATAGCCGCATGCGCTGCAAACTCTGTGAGAAAGATTGTACTCACCACAGTTGGGGCACTTTGCCATGCCGGGCATGGACAGCTTCCAAACGTTGGAACGTCTCTTATCTCTGCGTGCCTTAGACACTTTTCTCTTAGGTACTGCCATTGAAACACACCTCCTTGAAGACATTAAAAGGTAATTTAAAAAATCTACATCTGCTATTATAACACTACTCATCCATATTTTCAAGTAGTTTTTTAAAAATTTCCATCCTCGGATCAATTTCTTTTTCTTTTTTACAGCTACATTCGCTGTCAAGACGCTTTCCGCAGACAGAACACAGGCCGGGACAGTCCTCATCGCAGAGGTGATAAATCGGAAGCTCGAGAGACAGCTCCTCTATTATTTCTCTGTCGAAATCTATTCCGCCCTCTTTGACTAAGATAACCTCGTCCTCATCCACGCCCTCAAGTGTTGAATTGTTGAGAGTTACGATGCGGTCAAAGGGGAAATCCACCTCATCATCAATTTCTGTGAGGCATCTGTCACAAACGGTCTTGTAGCCTACGCAAACGTCAGCATAAAGGCTCATATATCCGTCGTTATCCACGATCTTTCCCGAAACGCTGATTTCTTCCGTGAGAGTGATCTCATCAGGCAGCTCAGGTGCATCGGGCACAGATGCGGGGTTGACAGTAAAGTCAAAGTTTATAACAGGTACTCTTCTGTTGAGAATTGGTGTAAGATCTATCTTCATCATTCTCCTCCTTTCAAGATTCCTGCAATTGTTTATTATATATGTATTTTGTCAGCTTGTCAATGATAAAAATGAAAATATTTCTGTCGATTTTTGATTCTTTCTTGTGCAAAAAACTATTGAATATGAAACTTTGCTTTGATATAATTAAATGTAAGCAAAAAATGAGGGCTCTTCCTCATGTCTCAGCTTTTTATGAAAAGGAACTATCTTACCTATGAAGCTTGGAAAAATCCTTAAAACCTGTTTTATTACCATGATGGTGATCTTCATGTCCTTTATTTCCGTCAGAATCTTTATGACAAGCGACAGGTCTGCCCTGGATACGGTATACCCCACAGACTCAGCTGTAGCGGCATATGAAAGCATCGGCAAGGATGCCTTCAAGACCCATGCCCTCCCCTCCGATATGAGCGAGGACGGATACTACATAGCCTATGCTCTCGCTTACTGCGAAAGCGAAAAGGAGCTGCAGATAACAGTGCGCTACAACGAGAGCCTTCCCGAGAATTATCTTATAGGCTCCGATCCCGAAAACTATTATTTCGAGCTTCGCGACAAGGACGGCGATACTATTGCAAAGTCCCGGTCTGTTGATACAAAGGACAGATATTTTTACCGTCATATCCGCCTTGCCTTCTCAGACGTTGACCTCGACAATTATGAAGAGGTTTACCTTTTCCTCATAAGCGAGGAATGCAGCTACCCCGCAGACCACACCGAGGGCATCCTCGTTCATCACCCCTCTATCGAATTCAAACCCTATAAGCTTTCAAAGAGCGAAATTTCCGCTCTTACAAAATAAAATCTTATGAATAACAGAGATGTGCTTATGAATAACGTTAACGTACCCGAAATTTTCGCAAGTCTTGTTTTCAACGAGACAGTAATGAAGGAGCGCCTCCCCGAGGACGTTTTTGAGATCGTAAACAAGACTCTCACCGTTGGTAAGAGAATGACTCTTGAGATCGCAAACGTAGTTGCAAATGCAATGAAGGATTGGGCGATCGAAAACGGTGCTACTCACTATACCCACTGGTTCCAGCCTATGACAGGCATCACAGCGGAAAAGCACGACAGCTTTATCTCCCCTGCCGAGGATGGCAAGGTTATTATGGAGTTCTCCGGCAAGGCGCTGGTAAGAGGTGAATCCGATGCCTCCTCCTTCCCCTCCGGCGGTATCCGCTCCACGTTCGAGGCCCGCGGCTATACTGCATGGGACCCCACATCATACGCATTTATCAAGGACGGCACTCTTTGTATCCCCACAGCCTTCTGCTCCTACGGCGGTGAGGCTCTTGACCAGAAGACTCCTCTTCTGCGTTCTCTTGAAACACTTTCAAAGCAGGCGGTTCGTATTCTCAAGCTCTTCGGCCACGATGACGTTACAAACGTAAAGGCATCTGTTGGTGCGGAGCAGGAGTATTTCCTTATCTCCAAGGAGATCTTCGAGCAGAGAAAGGACCTTATCTACACAGGCAGAACCCTTTTCGGACAGAAGCCCCCCAAGGGTCAGGAGCTTGACGACCACTATTCCGGCAGCCTCAAGTCTCCCGTTGCGGCTTACATGAAGGACCTTGACGAAACTCTCTGGAAAATGGGCGTTCTCTCAAAGACAAAGCACAACGAGGCAGCTCCTGCACAGCACGAGCTTGCGCCTATCTATTCCTCTGCAAACGTTGCAGTTGATCAGAACCAGATCACAATGGAAATGATGAAGAAGGTTGCAGACCGCCACGGTATGGTATGCCTTCTCCACGAAAAGCCCTTTGCAGGCGTCAGCGGGAGCGGTAAGCACAACAACTGGTCTCTCACAACAAATACAGGCATGAACCTTCTTGAGCCCGGTGACACACCTCACGATAACGCTCAGTTCCTTCTCATGCTCGTTGCAGTTATCAAGGCTGTTGACGATTATCAGGAAATGATGCGAATCTCCATCGCAGACGCAGGAAACGACCTTCGTCTCGGTGCGGCAGAGGCTCCTCCCGCAGTTATGTCCATCTTCCTCGGCGACGAGCTGACAGAAATCCTCGAGGCTATCGAGGAGGGTCGCGGATATGATGCAAAGGACACAGTTCAGATGAAGATCGGTGTTCACGCCCTTCCCAAGTTCCCGAAAGACAATACTGACAGAAACCGTACAAGCCCCTTTGCCTTTACAGGTAACAAGTTCGAGTTCCGTATGGCAGGCTCCTCTCAGTCTATTGCTACTGCAAACGCAGTTCTCAACACAGCATTTGCAGAGGTGCTCCGTCAGTTCTCCGATATTCTTGAGGGTGCTGAAAACTTCAACGATACTCTCCATAACCTTATCAGAAATACTATCAAGAACCACAAGAGAATCATCTTCAACGGCAACGGCTATGAGGATAAATGGGTAGAGGAGGCAGAGCGCCGCGGTCTTGCAAATCTCCGCACCACTCCCGATGCCCTCTCCCGTATGCTTGATGAAAAGAACATCGAGCTCTTCTCCCGCCACGGCGTTTTCTCCGAAAACGAGATGCGTGCCCGTCTTGAGATTCAGCTTGAGAACTATACAAAGATCATCCATATCGAGGCGCTTACAATGCTTGATATGGCCCGCCACGATATTCTCCCCGCTGTCAGCGACTATACGGCACGTATTGCCGCAAATGCCGAGCTTAAGTCAAAGTATGGCTCCTGCACAGCAGAAAAGAAGCTTATTGAAAAGCTTTGCATACTGACCGATTCCTTCTATTCCAATATCGAAAGACTTGAAGCGGCAGTTCGTGCAGGCGAGAAAAACATCGGCAAGGCAGATAACGCAATGTTCTATAAGAACGAGGTTATCGGCGCAATGAACGCCCTCCGCGCCGACGGAGACGCCCTTGAGGAGCTCTGCGACTCAGCAGTATGGCCCTATCCCTCCTACGGTGAGATGCTGTTCTCAATTAAGTAAAAACAAGGCTGTCGCAAATTGCGACATCCTTTCAATTTTCTATGCAAATTCGGGTTTATCGGTGTGTTGCAAACTTAAATTTGATAAGGGAAGAGGAAGTTAGCACCCAAGCCTCCCTCCGGGAGGGAGGTGGGATTTGCGAAGCAAATGACGGAAGGAGCCCGCGTAATGTGAAGTTTGCAGTTGCTTTATGTTACGCAATTCTCCCTCAGTCACCTTCGGTGACAGCTCCCTCCCGGAGGGAGCCTATTTTGCAAACTCCCAAATAAACACGAATTTGTTTGCAACTTTATACTTTACGGGATATTTTCTGCAAATAAAGTTCAAAAATCCGTTCACCACGATTCGTTGATAGAGATGGAAGAAAACTTTTCATATACATTATTTGACAATCTGTATTATTTGTTATATAATGGTTATGTATAATCAAAAAAGGAGGCCCGATATGACTGAAATTTCTTGCGGAACTATTCCATTTAAAATAAATGATGGTATAATATATTATCTGCTTATCGAAGGACGCCCCACAGGATACGTGGGTTTTCCAAAGGGTCATATGGAAGCCGGCGAAACTCAGAAGGTCACAGCACAGCGCGAGACACTTGAGGAAACAAGCATATGCGCAAATATTATCCCCGGCTTTCGCAAGGAAACGCACTACCGCCTCAGCAACGGAAATGATAAGACCGTTGTATATTTCCTTTGCGATTTCACAGGTCAGGAGCCTCGCCACTGCGAAAACTTTGAAAACTTTGAATACCATATTCTTCCCTTTGAAAAGGCTTATGAAATGCTGAGATTCAGATCGGACAAGGGCATTCTCGCCGCTGCAGATAAGCATATTAAAGAAAACATCCTATCTGAATAGGGAAAGGTTTGGTTTAATGACTATGAAAAAACTCGGATTCGGACTTATGCGTCTTCCCCAGAGTGATCCTGCAGACAACAAGGCTATCGACATCGAGCGCACCAAGGCTATGGCTGACCGCTTTATGGCGGAGGGCTTTACTTATTTTGATACTGCCGCTCCTTACCATGGCGGCATGAGCGAGGTTGCCTTCGGAGAGGCAGTTGCCGCTCGCTATCCCCGCGAGTCATATATCCTCACAGACAAGCTCAGCCTTTTTAAGATCGAAAAGGCAGAGGATATTCCCTCCTTCTTCGATTCTCAGCTTGAAAAGCTGAAAGTTGAATATCTCGACTACTATCTTCTCCACGCAATGAGCGCTTCCGCCTATGAAAAGGCAAAGGATTTCGGCGCATTTGAATTTGTTCAGGCAAAGAAGGCAGAGGGAAAGATCCGCCACGTTGGCTTCTCCTTCCACGACTCTCCCGAGGTGCTTGACAAGATCCTCACAGAGCATCCCGAGATGGAGGTAGTTCAGCTCCAGATCAATTATCTCGACTGGCTTGACTCAGGCGTTCAGGCAAAGGCATGCTACGAGGTTGCAAGAAAGCACAACAAGCCCATTATCATTATGGAGCCCATAAAGGGCGGCGCTCTCGCAAACGTATCTCCCGATGCGGTTGCCATGTTCAACAGCGCCCGTCCCCAGCTTTCCAATGCAGGCTGGGCTGTCAGCTACTGCGCTTCTCTCGAGGGAGTTATGATGGTTCTCTCCGGCATGTCCACAGAGGAGCAGCTTGAGGACAACATGGCATACATGAAGGACTTCGCTCCCCTTAGTGCTGAGGAAATGGCTATCTGCGAAAAGGCTGCCGATATCGTGAGAAACGATAACGCAATCCCCTGCACCGCCTGCCGCTACTGCACAGACGATTGCCCTCAGAAGATCAACATCCCCGATCTTTTCAAGACATATAACAACTTCCGCCGCTTCCAGAGCACAAACCTCGACGGCGCAAAGTGGAGATACAACTCCGTAACAAAGGAAACAGGCAAGGCATCTGCCTGCATCGAGTGCGGTCTTTGCGAATCTCACTGCCCTCAGCGCATTGAAATCCGTTCCTGCCTCAAGGAGATCGCTGAGCTGTTTGAATAAGGGATAAAATGCAAAGAACTTTTTTGTAAAAAAGTTCTCTGCACTCTCAAAAAACTTCAAAAATAAAAATGGCTATGGTTTTTCCATAGCCATTCTTTTTTTATTTAGTCGAATACGCTTTCAACGGACGCTTCAAGGATCTCGCCTGTGTAAGCATTGACCTCAGCCTCGTATTCCTTCTGGTCACAAACAAACTCGATCTCATATTTTCTGCCGTCAAGCTCAGTTCTCACAAATCTGCAATTTTCAGCCTTAAGTCCGAAATGCTCGATTGCAAGAGTCTTTGCTCTTTCTGCGGAAATGATTCCGTCAGGCGCCTTTGCTGTTGTATCGGGAATCTGTGTTGTATCGGGAATCAATGTTGTGTCGGGAATGCGGGTTGCATCACCGAAAGCGGTTCCACCGTGATCATCGTTGTACTCAACGTCTCTTTCACGGACCTTTCCGGAGAATGCATTTATCTCAACGTCATATTCCTTATTGCCGCAAACAAATTCTATTTCATATTTGCCCTCGTCAAGCTCTACCTTTCTGACAGTGCAATCAGCGGCATTAAGTCCGAAATGGTTAATAGCAAGCTCTATAGCCTTATCCTCGCCTATCATTTCTCTTTTGGGATTGCAGCCCCAAAGCACAAGAGCACAGCTTATACAAAGACAAATCACAAGAACAACAGCTCCTGCTCTTCTTATCGTTTTTTTCATTTAAATCGCTCCTTTCTGCTTTTTAAAAATCTACAATAATAGTATATATACTATTCTGTAAATATAATACCAGAAAAATCAAAAAAATACAATACTGTTTAGAAAAAATTATCCTTTCTTTTTTGCAAATTTTCACTTTTTCTTGACATGATTTCAAAATTGCTTTATTATTATAATGAGGGGATTTGGGGCTAAAAATCTAATTTTGTCCTGCAGATCCGAATGAAACAAAAAACACAAAAAAGATTAATATCAAAAAAAATAATTTGTTAAATTTTCCACAAATTCTGTATTGCAATCAGTCTTTTGCGGTGTTAAAATAAAATATCAAATATTTCAAAAAATCGGAGGCATCAAGTATGGAAATCACAATGAGACCCGAAACCATGGAAAGAATCACAACAAAGGAGCTTGCTGATAAGTTTATCGAAGAGCAGGTTGCCGAGGTACGCGCACAGGTAGGAGACAAGAAGGTTCTCCTCGCTCTCTCCGGCGGTGTTGACTCCTCTGTTGTTGCAGCTCTCCTTATCAAAGCAATCGGCAAGCAGCTCGTTTGCGTTCACGTAAACCACGGTCTTATGCGTAAGAATGAGTCCGAAGACGTTGTAAGAATCTTTGGCGAAGAGCTTGATGCTAACCTTATATACGTAGATGCTACAGATCGCTTCCTCGATCTTCTCGCAGGCGTTGCAGATCCTGAGAAGAAGCGTAAGATCATCGGCGCTGAGTTTATCAACGTATTTGCAGACGAGGCAAGAAAGCTTGACGGCATCTCCTTCCTCGCACAGGGTACTATCTATCCCGACATTCTCGAGTCCATCAAGCAGGCAGAGGGTAAGGAGGCTGTTAAGTCCCACCATAACGTTGGCGGACTTCCCGACGATCTCCAGTTCGAGCTTTGCGAGCCTGTAAAGCTTCTCTTCAAGGATGAGGTAAGAGTTGTTGGTGAGGCACTTGGTCTTCCCCATGCAATGGTATACCGTCAGCCCTTCCCCGGCCCCGGTCTCGGCGTTCGTTGCCTCGGTGCCATCACACGTGACCGTCTCCATGCGCTCCGCGAGGCAGACGCAATTCTCCGTGAGGAGTTTGACAACTGCGGCCTTTCTGAGAAGGTATGGCAGTACTTCATCGCAATTCCCGACATCAAGTCTGTAGGCGTTCGTAACGAGAGCCGCTACGAGGGCTGGCCCGCAATCATCCGCGCCGTAAATACAAAGGACGCAATGACAGCAACAATCGAGGAGATCCCCTACGCAGTTCTCCATAAGATCACAGACAGAATCACCCACGAGGTAGAGGGCATCAACCGTGTTCTCATGGACCTCACACCCAAGCCCATCGGCACAATCGAGTGGGAATAATATAACAATCAATCCTGATTTAATAATCAAAAGAGCTGACAGAAATCTGTCAGCTCTTTTTTTATACGATTTTTTCAAAACCTATTGACTTTTATATCGCAGTACGATATACTATATACATCGAGGTGCGATATATCGCACTGATGAATCAGGAGTGTTATTATGGATCAGCATATAAAAAAGGTTTACGTTCCAATGACCGAGACCGCCTTCTTTATCTTACTTTGTCTCAGAAAGCCCAATCACGGCTACGGCATCGTTCAAATGGTTGAAAGAATGACGGACGGCGCCATTAAGCTTACTCCCGGCACGATGTACGGTAGTCTTTCAAAAATGGAAAAGGACAACGTTATTCGTTTTATTCGCGAGGAAGATAAAAGAAAAATTTATCAGATCACGGATCTGGGTGCAGAGGTGTTACAGCTTGAGCTGAAACGAATCGAGCGCTTATATAAAATTGCGCAGGAGGAAATGTAAAATGGAATCAAAAAAGCAGTTCAGATGGTTTACGATATTTGAATATGAAAAGGAGCAGGATTACCTGCGAGAAATGCACAAGTCCGGCTGGAAATTTGTTAAGGTAAAGGGCTTGGGGGTGTATCATTTCGAAAAATGCGCCCCTCAAGACGTAGTCTACCAGCTTGACTATAACAAAGACGGACTTGCTCATAAAGATGAATATTTGAGAATGTTTGATGATTGCGGTTGGGAATACATACAGGATTATGCAGGATACAGTTATTTCAGAAAAGCGGTCTCCGAGGACGGTGTGGCAGAAGAAATCTTCTGCGATGAAGAATCAAGATTCCAAATGATGCAGCGAGTAATAAAAGGCAGAATGCTTCCTCTGTTGGTTCTTTTCTTTGCAACGTTATTACCTCAATTTCTGATCAACCTTTTTTGCAACCACAACTATTTTGTTGCATCCTTTCTGGGCGGTATCTTAGCAATATATATTGCGGTATTTGCTATGTGCTTTGTAAGATACAATCAGTATAAGAGCAATAAAAAATAATTCGATCGCATCGTGTGAATAAACGCGAAAAAAGTAAACCGAAGGTTTAGTAAACTCTACCGTCCTTCGGTTTACTCCTTTGGGAATGTGTATTATACTGATTACAACAAAAAAGTCAAAGGAGAAATTCAAATGGCAAACAAATCTATGGGAGAAATCATCAGCACACTCCGCAAGGAAAAAGGCATGACCCAAAAGGATCTTGCAGATATGCTGAATATTACAGACAAGGCAGTTTCAAAATGGGAGCGGGATATTGCTTGTCCCGATACTCAGACAATTCCCAGATTAGCGGAGATCCTCGGAGTATCCATTGAAGAGCTTATGAACGCAAAATCCGCACCTACTACCAATAACAAGGACGCAGGATATCTTTTCAATATTATTTTGAAAGCAATTCCCGTTGCTATGGGTGTTGCTGTAATCGTAACTTCTCTGCTCGGTGAGCTTGATATGAAATCAGGTTTTACAATGCTTGGTATAGGTCTTGCGAGTATTGGCATCTACTTATTAAAGCATAAGGATTAAGATCACAGGCGGAGTGACGTCACAATCTGCCCTGCACGCCAAAACAAAATGCTCTAAGGAGAATCAATATGTCAGAAAAGCCGATAGTACCGATTAATTGCTTTTTTCAGGGTTGCTATAATCCTGCCTACGAGGAGGAGATCCGCAAGGGCAAGGAAAAATGCTTCAGATATAACCAGTTATGCCCTAACGACAGAGAGGCTCAGCACGAGATCCTTTTGGCATTATTAGGCAAAATGGGAAAAGAAACGGTTATTACTCCTCCCTTCTGGTGCGATTACGGTTATAACATAACTGTTGGGGATTACTTCTATTCCAATCACGGCATGATAATAACAGACGGCGCAAAAGTGACCTTCGGTGACAACGTTTTCGTTGCGCCTAACTGCGTCTTTACAACGGCAGAGCACGCCATCGATCCCGAAATGCGAAAAGCAGGTGTTGAGATCGCAAAGCCTATCACTATCGGAAACAACGTATGGATCGGGGCAGGCTCAACGATACTTGCAGGCGTTGAAATCGGCGACAACACAGTTATCGGTGCGGGAAGCGTTGTTACAAAGTCAATACCCTCGGGCGTAGTTGCCGTCGGTGTTCCCTGCAAGGTTTTGCGAAAAATCGACGAGAGCGACAAAACAAGCTATCCCATGTACAAGCCGGAATAAAGATTAAAAAGATCTGACGGTTCGTCAGATCTTTTTAATTTATGTATGCAACGTAACGATAAAGGCGTCAATAAATTCGGGTTTATCGGTGAGGTTAGCCTGTAGAGGCAAGATGCTTTCACTGCGCCCTTGCATTGTGATCTTATTAGTTTTTTCAATCTATAATTTTTTTTAAAAGCCGCACATTTTGCAGTCCTAATCCGTTAAACATTATGAAGGGAGGTTTTGTGGCACGTGGTTATCGAAGAACAATACGACAAAATATACCGTTACTGCTACTTCAAGTTATACGACAAGCAGTTA
>JAZRRC010000030.1:0-3397 GCA_045650355.1 Candidatus Avispirillum sp.
CCCGTTACAGACACAACAATTCGCTGTAAATATCGTTTCGTTCTTATGCAGATAGACGGGAGGAGCAAGCCCCTCCCCTACGACAAAGGACAACTCAATCGTTTGTTTGTGCTTCAAATTTTATTTTGGTTCGCGTGCAGATGTGAGGACGAGCATTGCTCGCCCCTACGTTGTTCAATTAAACATCCCCATAACCCCCAATTTATACCTCTCATTCTTTTCATTCCTTCGTTGAAAAAACAATACTTAAACCTTTTATCTTTCCCGTCTTTTTTACAGAAAAATTTCTTCAAAAAAATCCTAAAAAACCTATGTTTTCCATATAAAAATTTTTACGATTTATTGACTGTAAAGGCTATATGATATATAATTATTATGTATAAAAATATAATCGGCTAATATGTCGAAACGAGGAAATCACATTATTTTTTACGAATCTATTGTTTTTAGAAAGGTACTTTAATTATGGCAACAAAGAAAAAGACAGCTGCTGCGGCTCCTGTAGCTGCAGTTTCCCCCGAGGATAAGAAGAAGGCTCTTGATACCGCTATTTCCCAGATGGAAAAGCGCTTCGGTAAGGGCACTATCATCAAGATGGGTGAAAACCCCAACATGAACGTTTCCGCAGTTTCCACAGGTTCTGTGGGACTTGACATCGCTCTCGGTGTAGGCGGTGTTCCCAGAGGAAGAATTATCGAGATCTACGGACCTGAATCAAGCGGTAAGACAACCGTTGCTCTCCACTGCGTTGCAGAGGTTCAGAAGCTTGGCGGTGAGGCGGCTTATATTGACGCAGAGCACGCTCTCGACCCTGTTTATGCGAAGAATCTCGGTGTTAACATCGACAATCTTCTCGTTTCTCAGCCCGACTCCGGTGAGCAGGCTCTCGAGGTTTGCGAGGCTCTGGTTCGCAGCGGCGCTATCGACATCGTTGTAATCGACTCTGTTGCGGCTCTCGTTCCTCAGCAGGAAATCGAGGGCGACATGGGTGCATCCCACGTTGGTCTCCAGGCTCGTCTTATGTCTCAGGCTCTCCGTAAGCTCAACGGTGCGGCTGCAAAGACAAACTGTATCGTTATCTTCATCAACCAGCTCCGTGAGAAGGTTGGCGTAGTTTACGGTAACCCCGAAACAACAACAGGCGGCCGTGCACTTAAGTTCTATGCTTCCGTTCGTCTTGACCTCAGAAAGACAGAGGCTCTCAAGTCAGGCAGTGAGACTTACGGTAACCGCGTTAAGTGTAAGGTTGTAAAGAACAAGGTTGCTCCCCCCTTCAAGGTAGCAGAGTTCGATATTCTCTTCGGAACAGGTATCTCCAAGTCCGGTGAGATCATTGATACAGGCGTTGATCTCGGTATTATCGAGAAGAGCGGCTCCTGGTTCTCCTACAACGGTGAGCGTCTCGGTCAGGGACGTGACAACGCAAGAAAGGTTATTGAAAGCGACGAAGCTCTCTGCGCTGAGATCGAGGCAAAGATCAAGGCAGCTCTTGCAAACAGCGATGCCGATACTATCGAAGAGGACCTGGACGAGGACGATCTCGACATCAGAATGCTCGACCTCGATCTTGACGAGAACTAATTTTATAAAATAGAGTAGATCCTGCCCCTACGGGGCACCACCCTAATGGGTGGTTCGGCTTCGCAAACAACTCACCGGGTTGTTTGCTACGCTCAGGATGACATAAAATCTCGCGTCATCTTGAGCGAAGGTGACTCGCTTGCGAGTCGCTGTAGTCGAAACCCGAAGGGCAAACGGCTGCGCCGTTTGGATCTCGCGACAGGAAATACTAAAAACTTTAAACATACGGAGAAATATCCCTTTGAAATGTAACAGTATCAGCTTCTCCAATTTCCGTA
Source organism: Candidatus Avispirillum sp. (assembly GCA_045650355.1). Lineage (GTDB taxonomy): Bacteria > Bacillota > Clostridia > Oscillospirales > CAG-272 > Avispirillum. Next base: position 1,860 of record JAZRRC010000030.1, read on the forward strand.
ATATCGAATCCGAGGCCTGCAGCTTTTCGGACGGTGTTAACGTGCTTTGGGGAAAGAATGCACAGGGAAAATCGAATATACTTGAGGGGATCTATTTCTTCGCTCGCGGCCGCTCTTTTCGAGGCGCAAAGGAAAAGGAACTGATCCGCTTCGGTGGCAGTGCGGCTACTCTCTCACTTGAATTTATAAAGGAGGGAGACCGCTATCCCGTCTCCCTCGCAGCAAATATCCCGCAAGACGGCAGAAAGGTCCTTTATCGCAACGGTGCAAAGCTTTCCGGCTCAAAGGAGATGATGGGAAGCTTTAGGGCTGTCCTTTTCTGCCCCGCACATCTCACCCTCGTCAGCGGCGGCCCCGCCCTTCGGCGAAGCTTTATGGATATCGCCCTCTCTCAGCTTTATCCCGCATATCTTGACAGCCTTTCCCGCTACAACAGAGCTCTTCTTCAGAGAAACGCTCTTATTAAAAAGGCCCAGGGAACAGGCAAGGGGGCTTTTGATACCATGATATGGGACACATATGCTGAGCAAATGGCAACCTACGGCTCAGATATCTTTGCCCGCAGGCTTGAATATATGGAAAAGCTTTCCCAAAGCATCGAGGAGCTTTTCTCGGAAATGACTCTTGGAAAAGAAAAGCCATCCCTTTCCTACCGCTCCTCCGCTCTCACAGACACAGACGAGGAAACAAAGGAAGCGGGAAAAGCAAAGCTTTACGAGGCGCTGACAAAGAATATCGACCGAGAGATAATAATGGGCGCCACCCTTTACGGCATCCACAAGGACGATATTTTCGTCCGTCTCAACGGAAAGGATGCAAAAATATACGCATCCCAGGGTCAGCAAAGAAGCCTTGCCCTTTCAATGAAGCTTGCAGAGGGCGAGATGTCAAAGAAAATAAGCGGAGAATACCCCGTTTTCCTTCTTGACGACGTACTGTCAGAGCTTGACGGCGACAGAAGAGCCTTCATTCTCAGAAATTTAACTGACCGACAGCTTATAGTCACCTCCTGCGAGCCGGATATATTCCGCTCCATGGATTCGGGCGCCCGTCTTATTGAGATTTCGGGCGGCACCGTAGCGGAGGTGTGCGACGGATGATTTCTTATAAGGTCACAAAGGTAAACGATACCCCGTCGGGCATATACTGCGATTTCACCCCCGAAAACGAATACGGCGAGACCGCAGAGCCAATAAACCTGCTTGTTCCCATATCCGCGTATTACGATGCCCACTTAAGGGAGGGCAAGGTCATATCGGATGAATGCTTTGAGGAGCTTTACGAGGCTTCCTGCATAGCAACGGCTGTGAAAAAGGCTGAATGGGTGCTTTCAGGAGGCGACCACAGCAAAAAGGGGCTCGTATTAAAGCTGACAAAAGGCCCAATCGAGCGCTGCTATGCCGAAAAAGCCGCTCTCATAATGGAAGAGCGAGGGTTTATAGACGAATACAGCCAAGCTGACTGCATTGCAAGGACTTATTGCAGGCGCAAATACTATGGCAAAAAGAGAATCATGCAGGAGCTTCACAGAAAAGGGT
>JAZRRC010000031.1:0-16099 GCA_045650355.1 Candidatus Avispirillum sp.
GAACCTTTTTTTCAAAAAAGGTTTTGCAAATTAATCCCTTATCTCTTATTATCTTACTTCTTCCACAATCTCGGTGAGAAGAGGAGGAGCATGGGGAAGAGCTCAAGTCTTCCGAGGAGCATTGCAAAAGAGAGTATGAGCTTTGAGAAGGGTGTATATGCAGCGAAGCTTGCGCTGGGTCCTACGGCATCGAAGCCGGGACCGATATTGTTAAAGCAAGCGACAGCCGCCGTGAAGTTTGTTTCAAAGGAGAAGGGCTCAAAGGAAAGAATAAGGAAGATTGCGCCGAGGAGGAAAACGTAGAGCGAGAAATAATTGCCTGCGTTTTTCAAAACGGAAGCATCAACCTGCTTTCCTTCCATCTTAACGGAGTTAACGCTTTTGGGAGCGATAAGATGGCGAAGCTCATTTCTGAACATCTTGACAAGAAGAATAACTCTTGCGATTTTAAGACCGCCTGCAGTGGAGCCTGCGCAGCTTCCGAGGAACATCAGTATAAGAAGGATTGCCTTGGAAAGTCCGGGCCAGAGATTGAAGTCTGCTGTGGAATATCCTGTTGTACTGATAAGGGAGGCCACTTGGAATGCGGAAGCTCTTGCAGTATCTGCAACGTTTCCGTATATGGAATAAATATTAAATCCGATAACGGTTGTTGAAATAACAACGATTCCAAGGAAAACCCAAAGCTCGAAATTCTTGAAAACGGGCTTAAAGCGACGGATGAGGAGCAAATAATAAAGGTTAAAGTTAAGACCGAATATTATCATAAATGCGGTGATGACCCACTGGCAATAGGGAGAATAGCTTGCAAGGCTGTCGCCCCTCAGGCCAAATCCACCGGTACCTGCTGTACCGAAGGAGTGGAGGAGGCTGTCGAAGAAGGACATACCGCCGAAAAGAAGCATAATAACCTCAACGGCAGTCAGTGCGATATAGATGAGATAAAGAACTCGTGCCGTATCCTTAGCACGGGGAACAAGCTTGCCAACGATGGGGCCTGCAACCTCGGCTCTCATAATGTGGATAGATCGGTCGGAAACGCTGGGGATGATAGCCATCATGAAAACGATAACTCCCATACCGCCCACCCAGTGAGTAAAGCTTCGCCAGAAGAGCATACCGTGGCTGAGAGCTTCAACGTCGGTGAGAATCGATGCGCCTGTAGTGGTAAAGCCGCTGACAGTTTCGAAAAACGCATCAACGTAGGAGGGGATCTCGTTACTGAGGGTAAAAGGCAGGGCACCAACGGCAGAGAGAACGACCCAGGCAAGGGCAACGATGGCGAAGCCCTCTTTAGCATAGATGACGTTGCTTCTCTTCCTGCAAACAAAGAGCAGAGCGCCGCCGATGGCAGCACCGATTCCAGCTGTCACAAGAAAATGGAGTCCTGTTTTTTCCTGATAGATGAGAGCTACCAGTGCCGGCAGCAAGAGCAGTACAGCTTCAAGAACGAGAAGCTGACCGAGAGTAAAAAATACTTTTTTGCGATTCATAACGGTTATTTTACAATATCGGCAAGGTCATTGATCTTCTTGCCTGCGGAAAGGATAACTACTTTATCACCGGGGAGGATGCAGTCATCACCCATGGGGATGATGGTCTTTCTTCCGCGGATGATACCTGCAACGAGGGTGTTGGGCTTAAGCTTAAGGTCCTTAAGGGCCATATGAGTATACTTTGAATCGGGCTGAGCCTCAAACTCAAGTGCCTCAGCAGCGCCGTTCATAAGCTTATACAGTGTTTCAACCCTACTGCCAACAGAGTTTTTCAAGGCTCTTGCGTAGCCTACGAAGATCTCTGCAACAAGCTTACGGGGGGAGATGATGGTGTCAAGACCCATCTTTTCAGCAATAAGCTCAAATTCGTCGCGGTTTACCTTTGAGATAACCTTAGGAACGTTCTTTGAAGCAGCGGAATAAGCAAGAAGGATGTTTTCCTCGTCCATACCCGTGAGGGAAACGAAGGCATCCGTATGCTCAAGGCCTGCCTCCATAAGAAGGTCTATATCAGCGCCGTCTCCGTGGATGATGGTTGCACCGCGAAGAGACTCGCTCATTGTGCGGCAGCGCTCAATATCTCTTTCAACGATGGTAACGTCTGTGTTACCTGAAAGAAGAAGCTTGGCAAGATAGTATGTTGTTCTGCTTGCGCCCACGATAAGAACTCTCTTTGCCTGCTTCTGAGTAACGTTAAGGCTCTTCAGAAGCTTAAGAAGCTCTACGGGGGAGGCTGTAATACCGATCTTGTCATGTGCGGCAAGGACGAAATTACCGTCGGGGATAAATACTTTGTCGCCTCTCTTAACGATACCGACAAGGTACTGACCGGGGTACTTCTTTCTCATGTCCATAAGACGCATGCCGCAAAGAAGAGATTCCTCCTTCAGACGAATCTCGCAAAGCTCGAGATTTCGGCGGGAGAAGGACTCCACGTTGACTGCGGAGGGGAGCTTCAGCATATTGTAAAGCTCGCGCGCAGCAAGAAGCTCGGGGTTTATCGCCATCTCAAGCTCGAGATACTGGCGCAAAAGCCCAAGGCTCTGGTCGTTATATTCGGGGTTTCTGATTCGGGCAACCGTATTTGTAGCGCCCATCTTTTTTGCAATAAAGCAGGAGAGCATATTGATCTCGTCGCTGCCTGTCATTGCAACGTAAAGGTCAGCCTTTTCAATGCTCGCCTCAGCTAAAGCATCGCTGTCAGCCGCATTTCCCTCAACTGTTATGATGTCAAAAAGATCGGTAACAGCATTGAGAGCGGTTTCCTTAACGTCAATTGCGGTCACACTGTGGCCTTCGGCGGTAAGATTGGCAATGATGGTTCTTCCGATTTTACCGCAACCTGCAAGTACAATGTCCATATATAATACCTTTTTTAAAAGTGGATTGGCTGTTTGGTAATCTATAGTATAACACAACATGCTCCCTCTTTCAACAGTATTTACAAATTTAACAAGGTTTTAATAATAGCAGTGATTGATTTTCTATAAATTTATGTTTGTGGGAGAGGGTGACGGTCGCTTTTTAGTGCGAAAATATAGCAACTGCAAAATCTAACCTTGCCTTTTTCGCACGCCGCTTCGCTGAAAGCGAAGCCAAAGAAAGTATAAATTGAGCGGCGCTCCGCAAAAAACTTTAAAAAAGACAAAGCAATCGAAAAGGCAAAAGGCCCGAAACAAAAAAGCAGAGAAAAATGAATGCATTCATTTTTCAGTGCTTTTTGCCTTGTATAGTTCAGCTATACCAATTTATAAAGTTTTTTGAAGGTGTGGAAACTTTTTTTCAAAAAAGTTTCCGCTATTTCCTTACTTACCGGATACAGTAATACCGTCGAATGCGGCGTAGGGGAGGAGAGAGTAGCCGTCTGCAACTCTTTCCTTGGAGATAGCGCGGAGATTCTTGAGCATTTCTGCAAGGTTTCCGGAAATCATAGTCTCGCTCGCTGCATCTGTGATCTTTCCGTTTTCGATAAGGAAGGAGTTCTTAGCAACGCCGGAGAAGTCGCCGTTCTGAGCGGGGTCACCGCCGGAGAAGCGGCCAACGAGGATACCGCGGTCAATTCCTGCGATGATCTCATCGAGGGACTTATCGCCAGCAGTGATAACCATATTGCCGCCTGTATTCTTAGCTCTCTCAACGCCTGTCTTGTTTGCGATATAGAGGCTTGTGAGGAAGCTTTCAAGCTTACCGTTCTTGATGAAATCGAAGTCCTCTGCGATGAAGCCCTCTGTTGTGAAGGACTGACCGCAAACGATGCCCTCTGCATGAGGAGCAAAGGAAACGCTGATGCGCTCGTCTGCAACTATCTCACCGATGGAGTCCTTCCAGATGCTTGTGCCCTCAAGGATAGTTGTATCGGAGGCGAATTTGCCAACGATGCTGCCCATGAAGTCTGCGAGGCATCCGGGGGAGAGAACCATTGTTCCTGTGAACTTGCCCTCTGTGGGCTTTGTGTAGATCTGCTTCTGAACGTCCTCAAGGTCACGCTTGATGCTTCCGAGCTCGATTGCGGGCTTATCAAGGTCTGCGCAGATAACGCCGCTTGAGAAGAATGAAGAGCCCTGCTCGCCCTCGTGAGCGGAGAACATAAGGTCAAAGTTATAATATCCTGCATCCTTTGTGTAAACCGCGCCGTTTGTGTTGCGGTATACGGAGCGAGCGCTCTCGTGAGTAACGATCATCTGCTCGATAACGATGAGGGGATAGTCGCGCTTGATTGTTTCAACAAGCTCAGCGCTTCTGTCGAAGAGACGGTTGAGATCAGGCTCAACTGCGCCCTTCTTGAAGGATCTTTCGCCGGAGTCGGGAGCGAGCGCCCATGCGGGGTCGGGCTCTGCAGACTCTGCGGATGCGATGCAGTTTCTGATAGCCTCGTCAACCTTGTCATCGTCAAAGCTGTTGAGTCCGATAGTACCCTTTCTGCCACCGATGAATGCGGTGATGGTGAGGGAGTTGTCAAAAAGTGTTCTGAAAAGGGAGAACTCGCCGCCGTCAACGTTGAATTCTCTTGTCTCGCCGCTTTCGGCAATACAGTAAGCCATGTCGGCGCCCTGTGCCTTGAGCTTTTCGATAACGGTTTCTGTAAGTGTATAAAGCTTATCCATTCTGTTTTCCTCCCTTTATCTTCCGCCGATAGTGATCTTGCAACGAACAGCGGGGCCGCCGATACCAACGGGCATAGGCTGCTTCTTGCCGCAGTAGCCGCTGGAGGACCATGTCATTGTGTTGGAAACCATGTCAACTGTCTTGAGCATCTCAAATGCAACGCCGGAGATGGTTGTATCAAGAAGAGGTCTGCCGAGCTTACCGTTCTTGATCTCGTATCCCATGCATGTACCGAACATGAACTCGCCTGTTGTATCTGCCTGACCGTTGTTTGTGTCGAGGAAGTAGTAGCCGTCGTCGACAGATGCGATCATCTCCTCGATTGTGGATGCGCCGGGGAGGATAGCTGTGTTTCTCATTCTGATGAGGGGCTCGTCGGAGAAGGAGTATGCTCTTGCGTTTCCGCAGGGAGTCATACCGAAGCGCTCTGCAGATTCGCGGTTGTTCATATAGCCTGTAAGGATACCGTCCTTGATGAGAACCTGGTCTGTGCAGGGTGTGCCCTCATCGTCAACGTAAACGGGAAGGGGAGCCTCCTCGCCGAGACAGGTGTGAGCAAAGTCTACCATTGTTACAAGCTCGCTTGCAACGGGCTTGTTGAGAGTGTGAGCCGCAACGCTGCCACCGAGAACGAGGTCAGCCTCAACAGTGTGGCCAACGGCCTCGTGAGCAAGCATACCGGAGAGCTCGCCGCTGAGGATACAGGTCTTGATTCCTGCCTCGGGATAAACGCCCTCTCGCTTTGCCATAAGCTTTTCATAAAGCTCGTCGCACTTGGAAAATACAGCTTCGGGTGTTGTGAACACCTTGTCAAAGGTGCCGAATCCGCCAACGGGAACGAAAAGCTCAACGGGTGTGCCGTCCTTTGCCTCTGCTGTCATGCGGATATAGAAATATGCGCGGGGAATGAGAGTGTGTCCGCAGGACGCATCGTTTGTAACGAGATACTTTTCCATAGAGTCAACACGAATGGAAAGTCCGCGGCCGGAAAGTCCCTTGCAGTTCTTTTCGATGTAAGCGTCAACCTCTTTTGCAAAGTCGATGTAAACCTTCTGCTCGGGGTCGGAGTCGAAGGAGGGGCAGTAGATCTCCTGAGGAGCAATAGCGGGGAACATCTTCTTACCCTTGTTTATTCTTGTGTCCATGAAAACAGCGTTCTCGGTAGCAGCGCGAAGAACGTTTCTTGCCGCCTCCTCGGAAACCTCTGCAACAGAGGAGAAGCCGTAAACACCGTTTTTGTAAACTCTTGCACTTGTGCCGGAAACCTCGCTTCTGGCATTGCCCGTAAGGTTTCCGGAGATGATGGAAACGGAACGGGACTTGTTTTCCTGACAGCGAACCTCAGTGTGAACGCCGTCGGCAAAACAGCTTTTAATATTTGTAACGCAATCTTTAAGCATATTGCCTCCTGATTTTTTCGTATTCATATTATTCTACCACTTTTTTGAAAAAATTACAACAGGGAGAGGGGTACTATGCAAAAACTTTTTTGTAAAAAAGTTTCTGCACTTCAAAAAACTTTTAAAATTGGTATAGTTCAAATTTACAAGGCAAAAAGCGGTGCCCCGCGAAGATGAAGATAGCTGAAATTTAAAGTGTTCTGTCTTCGCTCAGTGCTCGCTTGGGGCGAGCACCCAAGTTTACCTTAAATCAAGCGCTTTCAGCGCCCCCAAAAAATGAAAGAAAAGGCAGCAAAAATGAACGAGCTCATTTTTGCTGCTTTTTCTTTTACTGGCTTTTGCCTTTCTGTTACTTTGTCTTTTTGAAGTTTCTTTGCTACTTTCTTCTCAAAGAAAGCAGGTTAATTCTTTTTAAATATCTCTTTATGGCATAAGCCTCTGAAAATCAAATATGTAATTTGAAGAACAAATACTATTATCAAGCGGAATAAGGTTTGTGCCGAAGGGAAATCCGAGTATGACAAATCAAGGATGAAAGGAACTAAATAAAGTAAAATATAGACAAAGCCTGTATATGCGAAAACAACGGAATCGTATATCAATAATGCTTTTGCGTGCTTGTGCTTGCCGTTTTTCTTATAGTTTTTATAATAAAACAACGTGTCAAAGATGAGATATGCAAATGATATGAGTAATGACAAGTAGGGAAAAACAGGCATTTCGGGAAAATATCCGTATAAAAAAACGCCCATAAATTGCACGTACCCGAAAAATGCATAGTGAAAAAAGACAAATTTTTTCATAATAAAACAATTAGTGAAGATGGAATGATGATTCCGTTTTCACCGATTCCTCCGTCTGTCATTTTTGAAACTATTTTGTTGTATCTCTGATTTTAGTATAACACGAGAGATTATCCGTGTCAACTGCAGTAGTCATAAAAAAGCTGATCCATAAAGCAGCTTAGTATTATCATAAGATAACTGCCTTCTAACCCGAATATCTTTAAATGAAAAATGGCTACGGAATAACCCATAGCCATTCTTTTTTGGAGTTTTTTTGAAGTGCAGAAACTTTTTTTGCAAAAAAAGTTTTTGCATTCCCACCTTACAAAAGCTCACTATCGTAGTGCGCGCGCTCGCCGCCGATGAATTTGGGGCGTGTTCTTGCGGCAACTACCAATGCTTCGCCTATCGTTTTCTGTGTCAGGCGAAGGGGTACTGCAACAGGCTTTAAGTGCATACCGATGAGGGTAAGTCCGATATCAAGGCCTGCATCGGCACGGATTCTTTCAAGAACGACGGGATTTTCAGCCTCTCTGTATGCGGCGGTTGCGAAGGAGCCGCCTGCCTTAGGCTGGGGAACGGCGTTCACAGGCTCGCAGAAGGGAACAGCCGCTCTTTCAACAACGATTGCGCGGTTAAGATGCTCGCAGCACTGTGCGGCGATGAAGATACCGCGGGGCGCGAAAACGCCTTTCAGTCCGCGATAGAGAGCGTCTGCCGCCTCGGGGACGGATGCGGTTCCGATCTTTGAGCCGCAGACCTCGCTTGTGGAGCAGCCGATAACAACAATATCTCCGGCCTTAAGCTTTGCAGCCTCGCAAAGCTCAAGGGCGATAGCCGCCGCCTCGTTTTCAATCTTAGAGTACATAATTTTTCCTTTCTTACTTGACCTCGACAGCTCTTCCGAGAGGGAGAGAATAGATAAGCACCTCGTCAAATGGGCGGCCTATCATCTGCTCGCAGACGGATTTATAGATCAGAAGCTGTCGTTTATGACGGGAAAGAAGCTTATTTTCGGCCTTTTTTTCGTTTTCAAGCTCATCTTTTGTAAGGTAGTCTGTTTTATAGTCAACAAGAACAGCCTTCCCGTCGGAATCAATAAAAATACAGTCAACAACACCTTGCACGGTGATTGCCGTCTTATCCTTTGCCAGAGCCTCGGAAAGGGCGGTGTCCTGCGTGAAATCTGCAGCGGGAAGACGGGTATTAAAGCGTCTTTCTCGCAAAACCGATGTGGCAGTTCTGATTCTTTCAAACATCTCGCTTTTTCTGAAAAGCTCGATCTGTGAAAGATTGACGAGAGCGCTGTCCTCGGGGGTGATGAATTCATGGCGGACAAGCCTTTCAAGCTCTGCCTCAGCTCCCTTTTTATAAAGGGCATCAAAGTCGCAGAACTGCATGAAGACGTGGGTCGCAATACCCTTTTCGGCTCCGTCTGCCTTCTTTTCTGTTTTCAAAAAGTCGGGCACGGGGGCTTCATCGGGCATAGTGTTGACCGCAGGGGAGTCGAAATAAGCTTTTTCTTCATCGCTTCCCAGAATATCCGGCTTGAGGACGGAAACGGAAAGCTTTGCGGGTATATTCCAAAGATACTCCTTACCGTAGGAGAAATCAAGGGATTTTTCAAAAAAAGAGGCAAGGGAGCTATCTTTTTTTGCAGAATCTGTGCTGTTTTTTGCTCTGACTCCTGCAATATCGGCCCCCTTTTTATAAACGAAGAAGGAGCCGTCTCCCATTCTCTGCAATGAATCGATGATCCAGTCGGCATATGTTCTCTTTGAGGTGACCTCATAGCTGTCGAGGGGGAAAACAGAGCTCTTTTGGGCAGCGGAAAGCCTTTCCTCTGCGCTCTTGACCTTACAGGAAACGATAAGGCGCTCTCTTGCTCTCGTCATTGCAACGTAGAGGATTCTCGCCTCCTCATCCACAGCGTCCATGGTCATCTGCAAAGCAACGCTTCTTCTGAGAGGATTGTCACAGCGGACGAGACCTGCAGGGTCATAAAGCTTCATTGCAGCCTTGCCCTTTCGGTCGATGAGAAGCTTTTCGCTTGTATCGCGGTTGTTGAATCGCTTTGAGGTCTCGCAGATAAAGCAAACGGGGTATTCAAGTCCCTTTGATTTGTGAACGTTCAGGATGCTGACGCTGTTTTTGTCGGAGAAGGATGCGGTTTTATCCTTTCTTTCGATAACGCTGTTAAGATGGGCAATAAGGTCGTGAAGCGTTCCGCCCTTGTTTGCAACGGCTCTTGCGTGGTCGGAAAGTATTTTTAAGCTTCGGATAACGTCTGCATTGGTGCGAAGACCGTCTCCGCCGTAGGAGCGGATATTCGTATCTGTAACTATGAGTCTCAGCATCTCGTCGCAGTAAAGCTCTCTTGCAGCGCTTCTCCAGCGATCTACGGTGCTTTTGAATTCTATGCACTTTTCCCGGAGTGCCTGATCGCTTCCCGATTCGCAGTAGTCGCAAAGAGAGTACCAGAGGGGAAGAGCAGTGCTTTTTCTTATATTGACAAGATCGTTGAGAGTGAATCCGAAGAGCGGGCTTTTCATTGTGCCTGCAAGATAAATATCTCTGAGAGGATTATCGGCGGTATTGAGAAGGCAGAGAATGAGAAGAACCTCACCGTAGTCGAAAAACTCCTCGCTTGCGGAGTTGTTTGCGGAAATTCCGTATTCAGAGAGAGCCTGAACGTAGCTGTCGGCATTTGTTCCGCTTCTGAGAAGGATAGCTATATCTCCTGCCTTGACGGGCGAGCCGTCGGAGAGCTTTTCCTCGGCAATCAGTCGGCTTATTCTTGCGGCAACGCACTGTGCTTCTGTGGGGGCGTCGCCCTCCTCTTCATCGCCCTTTTCAACGAGAATTACCTCGCAGCGGTTTTCTGAAAGTCCTCCGGGCTTTGAGCAAACAAGCTCGTCGCATTCCTCGAAGGGGGTATTTCCCGAGGCGAAGATATAGCGGGAAACTGTGTTTGAAAAGTCGATAACGCACTTATCGCTTCTGAAGTTTTCGCTCATAAATATGGCGCTGCCGAGGCTTTCGTCCGCTTCGTATTTGTTTCTGTATGAGGTGAAAAGCTCGGGGCAGGAGCCGCGGAATCCGTAGATAGACTGCTTGACGTCTCCAACCATAAATCTGCCTGCGCTGCGGCTGACTGCATCAAAGATGGCATCCTGCACAGGGTTTGTGTCCTGATATTCGTCAATGAAGATATAGTCGTATTTCTTTCCTGTTTCGAGGGCGGCCTTTGTGGGAGTGCCGTCGGGAGAGACGAAAATTTTGCGGGCAAACACACCGAGGTCAGAAAAGTCAACGCTTCCTCGCTCTCTTTTGAGTGCACCGTAGGTCTCTGTGAAAAACTCGTAAACGTAGGAGAGGGTGCGGATATAGGAGCCGCTTTTCTTCATTGCATCGGCAAGGGATGCGCTGTCCTTTGCGAAAAAGTCCTCGCAAAGGGATTTAACGTCGTCCTTGAAGTCGCCTCTCACGTCCTTGAAAAGGTCATAATCCTCGCCGCTATATCCCTTTTTGATGGGAGAGAGGCGGGGGAATTCAATAGTTGCAAAATATGCAAGAGCCTCTCCGTAGGTCTTTTCGCAAAGAGAGCAGATATCCCGGCAGATAAGGGAAAGTCGGCTTGCCTCGGGGACGTATTTTTGGGTGTTTTCATCCTCGTCGAGGATATTTGCAAGATAATCGAATCTTACCTTATAATGAGCGCCCATATTGAAAAGTGTGGATTTCAAGGGGGCTGAATACTCGGTTTTGAAGAAATCGTCGGAGGAGGATTCAAGAGAATCGGCACATTCTCTCAGGCGGTCTGCGCTTATATCGTATGCAAGAAGGTCTGCAAAGATAGTAAGAAGAGATTCGCAAAGGTCAGCCTCGTTTCTCGCTGTTGAGATGCAGTCGGAGAGGGCGCAGAAGTCCTCTTTCTTTGCGTTGGCCTTGCCGTTAAGAAAGGCCTCAACAGTATCGTGAACTGCCTCTGTACGAAGAAGCTGTGCCTCGGCCTCGTCAAGGATAGCAAAATCGGGGGGGAGACCAAGGGTTGAGAAATGGGGCTTTAATTCAGATTTGAAAAAGCTGTCGATGGTGGAGATCTTTGCACCCTCAAGGCTTGAAAGCTGACGGGCGAGGGATGCGTTATTGGGGTCATCTGCCAATGCTTTTGTAAGTGCATCGGCGATTCTCGTTTTCAATTCTCCTGCAGCGGCAATAGTGAAAGTAACGATGAGCATTCTCGAAAGATCGGCACCGCTTTCGGGATTTTTGAGAAGGCGGATGATGCGCTCAGTCAAGGTTGCGGTCTTACCGCTTCCTGCCGCAGCGGAGAGAATGAGATTCTTTTTTGAAAATTCAATTGCAGAAAGCTGGGCTTTCGTCCATTTGCGCTCACTCATCGCTGTTTCCTCCTTCCTCGGTCGTGCTTCTTGAGTCGGAATGGCGGCAGAGAGGCTTCATAGCGCAATAAGCGCAGGCTGAGTTATCCTTGTAGCCTGTGGGGCATGAGCCTGCCTCTCCCGAGATCATTCTGTTTCCGACCTCTTTCAGTATAGTATCAAGTGTATTTTTGATTTCTGTAAAGCCTGCCTCGTCTTCAACGAAGGAGCCTTTTTTGTTGCCTTTTTTATCAAGGTATGCGGGGCAATATTTGCCGGATAAGGTGCTGTCCATTGCCTCCATGATCTGAGGGTCTCCCAGAACGATGCCTGTTCTTGAGATAGAATCAATGGCAAAGCTGTCGGCGCTCTCCGTTTCAAGAAGCTCTGAGCTCTGAATATCTCCCGGCTTTGCGGAGAAATATACGGCTCCTGCAGGGATAAGCCTTTCTCCGTTGGGCAAAAGCTCCTTTGCAAAGGAGCAATTCTTCGGCATATTGCAAAGGGCGAAAAGATAAAGGAGAAGCTGGATGTTTTCACCCTTCATCACCTTTTTGAGAGAGAAGGTCTTGCTTCCTGTTTTGTAGTCTACAACACGAACGTAGACGTTGCCGTTCTCTCGCATAATATCCATTCTGTCAACAATACCGCGAACGGTAAGGTCGTGACCGTTGTCGAGACGGATGGGAATGGCGGGAAGGTCCTTTGAAAAGCCTACGGGAAGCTCAAAGCTGTGGGGAACGAATCTGGACTGTGCAAATTCCGCATTAAGCGCACGGGCAAAAAGCTCGATGCTCTTTGAAATGCGGCTGAAAAGATAATCAACGTAGCCACCCTCCCCATCGGGAAGAACGGACTGACGGTAGTTGCTGATAAGTCGCTCTGTCTTTGAAATAACGGCGCTGTCCTCAAGGGGGAAGCCCTCCTCTGCCGCCTCCTTCATGAAGTTTTCAAGAACGGAGTGAACGAAATTACCGACGTCCGAGGGCTTAAGCTCCGCTGTTGAGCCCTCATCAAGCCTGAGGATGTGCTGGCAGTAATATTTGAAGGCGCAGGAGGTGAAGCATTCGATCCTGGTCTGGGTCAAGCTTATATCCTTGTCGAAAAGTCGGCTGAGAGCAGCTCCTGTCGTTCTGTCACGATCGGCACAAAGGTCGCCTTCGGCAAAAAGCTCTGCGTCCTTGCCCTTTGTTCTGATGATCTGCTCCCCTTCAGGTGTGGTGAAATCCCAGACTTTTGCGTTGGGGAGAAGCTTCATAAGCCTCATGGCGCCCATGGAAGGGTGATTTCCCGAGGGCTCGGAGGGGATCATAACTGTGAGAGTTTCTGCAGGGGAGGTAACCGTTTCCGAAAAGCGGAACATTTCCTCACGCTGCTTTTTTACAGTATCGGGAGAAAGCTCGATTCCCAGAGAAAGAAGGGCTGTGCGGTCTGCATCGCTGAAAAAGCCGCCCTCATCGGGAACACGGGGGAATTCTCCGCTCTTTGCACCGAGAACGATAAGGTGGCGGGCGGAGTCAAGACGAACACTTCCCACGCTTCCGAGAATAACACGGTCAAGACCGTCGGGAATAGAGCCTATATGGCAGGTATCGGCAGTTTTTCTGAGAAGAGAAGCAAATCTGCGCCCGTCCATAACTGCATCGGGAACACTTGTGGCAAGGGTATCAAGAACCTTGCAAACAGCATCCCATACCTGAGATTTTTTCTGTGCATCTGCAAGCTTGCCTACGCTTTCAAGAGCTGAAACCTCAGCCTTAAGATGACCGTAAACGTTGAAGTCGCAAAGAAGCTTGTATGCGGCGGCGCAAATATCACGCACAGTGCCGGGGAAGGCCTCAGAAAAGGCTTCGATAGGAGGGATAAGCTTATCCTTTGCGGAGTTTGCAAGGGAAAGGAGCAGCTTTGCACGGGGGCTTTCCTCGGCAAAATAGCCGTCTGCATTCATGCCCCAGCTGTCAGCGCAAAACTTTTTCTTTCCTCTGATGCGCCACTTGTCCGTATATGTCTCAAGGGCGTCTGCCTCGTCGGGGGAAAGGCCGCAAAGACCCGTTCTCGCACAGGAAACAACGTCGCCCTTTTTCCAGCCTCCCGCACAGACTGCGCTTGCAGAAAGGAGAAGACGGATGACGGGCTGAGAGGTAACGGCAGTTTTTCCCGAAACGTAAACGGGAATGCCCTGTCTTTCAAGCTCGATGTCGGTAATGCCCCTCAGCGCTTCAAAATCGGCACTGACGCAGGCGATATCGCCAAAATCAGCTCCGTTGGAGACAAGCTCCTTAATACGGGCTCCTACAAGTGCTGCCTCATCGTATCTGTCAGCGCATTTCACAAAGGAAACGCACTCGCCCCCCTCGGTCAGAGGGGATGCGCTGTAGTCCCATAAACGGGAGGCAAGATATGCAAATTCGGGGCGGCGGTTATCGTCGAGATGAGTCTTTACTGTGGTAAATCCGAGGCGCTGAGCGCTTCTTTCCATTTCCTTAACGTAGCCGGAAACGTATTCCATGTGGAGCTTTTTGGAGTCCTCCATAGCCATTGCAAAGGTTATAAGCGTATCCTCTGCCTGAGCGAATATATGGCGTACTACCTTGATTTCCTTCGGGGTAAGAGTATAGAAGGAGTCAATAAAAACGCAGGTGTTTTCAAAATGGTTATGCTCCTCAAGAGTCTTGCAAAGAGCATCGGGAATCTCCTCGGGGTCGTCCTTCTTCTGATGGAGAAGGGCTTCGTAGGCTGCCGCAATAAGAGAAAGGTCGTGAAGGCGTGCGCTGAGAGAGGCGTGAGTGCTTTCTGTCTGTCTGGATGCCTCCATAAGGGCCTCGGGTCCTATTCCGTAAAGCTTTGTTTCGCTGACAGCACGGCTCATAAGAGGCACGTATCTGTCCTCTCGGTCGGGAGCCTTGAAGGCTTTCAGCTTGTCGGAAACGGAAACGATGGCGCTCCACATAATGAGAGCCTTTTCGGCATCGTTTATATAATTTTTGGCGCAGCCGCCAAAGGTACGGAAAACGCTGTTGGCAAGGCGCTTGAAGCTGACAACGTCAATGGAAAATCCGTCTGTGGGGGCAAAGCGCTCCGCAACAACGGTATCCCAGAAAAGTGCCTGCTGCTCGGGAATGATAAGCACGCATCGCTTGTTGCGACCGAGGGCAGCCTTCATTTTTTCGATAACGTATTCGGTTTTTGAAGAGGGCTCTCTGCCGAAAACGAATTCAATCATTTTGAAGCTCCTTTAATAAAGTTATATTGCGTTCTATAGTCGGTCTTTTTCTCCACGCAAATGGGTAGAGAGAAAAGGTCTTGTCGTCCATTTGTTCTATTTTTTCAACGGGGGAGTCCCCGAGATAGGAATCGGTAAAATAGGGGATTTTAGTTTTTACAGTGCCGCCATTCACAGCTTTTTTCGTATGAGGGCAAACAGACTGGCAAATATCGCATCCCCAGATGCTGCCGCCCTTTTTTATAAGAGCGATCTCGCTGTCCGAAAGCTCTCCCTTTTTCTGGGTGAGATGGGAGATGCAAAAATCACGGTTATTGCTCCCCGCACAGCCAGTAGGGCAAGCCCTGATACAAGCATCACAGCCCTCACAGCTCAAAATCTCACCGCTGCCCATGGGAATTCCCTCCGAAATCAGCTTTTCGGCAGAGAGGGTAGTAACAAGCTCAGCAATAAAGACGTAGGATGAATATTTTTCTGTAATGAGAAGAGAATTTTTGCCGATGATACCAAGCCCCGCCAATGCGGCTCCCCTGCATTCAAGATAGGGAGAATGGTCTGCATATCCCTTTGCAAAGCATTCGGGATATTTTTCGCTCATATAGGATTCAAGGGAGGAGAAAACCTCCTTTGCAAAGCCGTGATAATCGTAAACTGCGCCGTAGGCAGAAAGCTTTTTGTCAGCATCGCCGCAAAAATAGGGAAAAAGCATAAAAATAACGTTTGCGTTTTCGGGGACAGCAGAAAAAAGCCGCTCGTTTGCCGCCGTGCAAAGGGATGCAGGCACGAAAGCGAAGGAATCAATATTGAAATTTGTTAGTATATCGCGTATCATCTGATATCCTCCGAATATAATATATCATATTGATTATACCAAAAAAGGGACAGAGAATCAATATTCGCCCTCTTTTTCGGGAAAATGTTAACATATTGGTGTTGAAAACTAAGTTAAGATGTGTTATCATATGTTTAATATAATAATCGCGAAAGCGAGTGTCAGAAAGGAATAACGTAATGGCAAGAAGAACAGCAGGCGGACAGGAAATCGATCCTTCCGTATATTCCAACAATTACACAGAGTTTACAGTTAAGAAGAAGGCAACACCTAAGATAATTCTTATCAGAGCAGCTATGCTTACGGTTTATATTTCCGTAGCTCTTTTCGTATTCCTCAAGCTTTGGTGGCTCGGTGCTCTTGTAGGTCTTGTATTTATTGCAGCACTTTATTTCACATGGCCTCTTACAAATATTGAGCATCAGTATACTCTTTCCTCAGGAAACTGGAAGTTTGAAACAAGCTACGGCCCCAGAAGCGTCGTTGTTCTTGAAAAGAAGATCAAGGAAATGAAGAAGATCGCTCCCTTTGTTGGTGAAGCAAAGGATCTTGTAAAGACAGCAAACAAGGTTTTCGATTTCAGACAGAGCACAAAGCAGACAGAGGACGTTTTCTACGCAACATTTGAAGATGGATACAAGGACAGTATCATTCTCTTCCAGTGCACAAACAAGGCTCAGAAGATTCTCAAGAGCTACAACAAGGAAAACACAACAACTGTTGAAACTCTCAGATATTAATGAATAAATAAAAATCCCCCGCATATATTTTCAAAAAATATATGCGGGGGATTTTTTATGGAACGAATCATCAGCGCAGCCCTGGTTTTTATAATTCTTTTTACCGACTCCTCCTGTAAAGCGGAGAATGGAAAAT
>JAZRRC010000032.1:0-9466 GCA_045650355.1 Candidatus Avispirillum sp.
ACCCTTACCGAGTGCAAGACCGTCTGCCTTGATAACTGTGGGGATAGGAGCAGTTTCAAGATACTTGAGAGCCTTCTCCATATCGGAGAATACCTCAAACTCCGCTGTGGGAATTGAGTACTTCTTCATAAGGTTCTTTGAGAAAGCCTTGCTTCCCTCGATGATAGCAGCATTCGCTCTGGGACCGAAGCAGGGGATGCCCTTCTCTTCAAGTGCATCAACGCAGCCAAGCACCAGAGGATCATCGGGAGCTACAACCGCATAATCAACAGCCTTCTCAACCGCAAACTTAACGATTGCATCAAGGTCTGTTGCCTTAATATCTACGCAGGTAGCATCTTGTGCCATACCGCCGTTTCCGGGGAGGGCGAATATCTCATTAACGTTTTTGTTTTCCTTAATTTTCTTGATAATGGCGTGCTCTCTGCCGCCGCCACCGACTACAAGTATCTTCAAATCAGGCGCACCTTCCTTTGTTTTTGATGTTTTTTACAATTCTTATAAATGCACCCTCGGGGCTGACCCGTTTTTTTAAAAAAACGAAGCAGCCCCAAAGGAAATGTTTATTAGTGATGGAACAAGCGCATTCCTGTGAATGCAATTGCCATGCCGTACTTATTTGCGCACTCGATAACGATATCGTCACGAATGGAGCCGCCGGGCTCTGCAATATACTTAACGCCGGACTTCTTCGCTCTCTCGATATTATCGCTGAAGGGGAAGAAGGCATCGCTTCCAAGGGCAACGCCGTCGATAGCATCGAGGTATGCACGCTTCTCGCACTCTGTGAGAGGCTCGGGCTGTACTGTGAAGTACTTCTGCCAGTTGCCCTCTGCGCATACGTCCTCCTCGTTACCGTTGATGTAGCCGTCGATAACGTTATCACGGTCAGGTCTCTTGATCTCAGACTTGAAGGGGAGGGAGAGAACCTTATCGTGCTGTCTGAGGAACCATGTGTCAGCCTTAGATCCTGCAAGACGTGTGCAGTGAACTCTGGACTGCTGACCTGCACCAACACCGATAGCCTGTCCGTCTACCGCATAGCATACGGAGTTGGACTGAGTATACTTAAGAGTGATAAGTGCAATGATAAGATCGCGGATAGCACTCTCGGGAATATCCTTATTCTCTGTTACGATGTTTGCAAGAAGCTCACGGTTGATCTCGAAGTTATTTCTGCCCTGCTCGAAGGTGATGCCGTATACCTGCTTTGTTTCGATGGGAGCGGGAACGTAGTCGGGATCGATCTTTACAATATTATATGTACCCTTTCTCTTGGACTTGAGGATCTCAAGTGCCTCGGGCTCGTAGCCGGGAGCGATGATTCCGTCGGAAACCTCTCTCTGGATAAGCTTTGCAGTAGTTACGTCGCAAACGTCGGAAAGAGCAACCCAGTCACCGAAGGAGCACATTCTGTCGGCACCTCTTGCTCTTGCATATGCACAAGCAAGGGGAGACTCGGCAAGGCCCTCGATATCGTCAACAAAGCAAGCCTTCTTAAGCTTTTCGGGAAGGATTGTACCAACAGCAGCGCTGGTAGGGCTTACGTGCTTGAAGGAAGTTACTGCAGGAAGACCTGTTGCCTCCTTAAGCTCCTTAACAAGCTGCCAGGAGTTGAATGCATCAAGGAAATTGATGTATCCGGGACGACCGCAAAGGATCTCGATGGGAAGCTCAGAACCGTCTGCCATATAGATCTTAGAGGGCTTCTGGTTAGGGTTACAGCCGTATTTGAGTTCAAATTCTTTCATTTTTTACACTCCACTTATCAGTTATCATGCTTATTGATGATGATCTGTTCTGTATCTCTTGTTTCAAGATCTGTGTATCTCACGAAGAGGGAGATCTTGTTGTCCTCGTTGAGGTTTGTCCAGAGCATATCTGCAAACTCATCGATTGTATCGGGGATGGAAACTCTCTCAGGCTCGCCCTGGAAAGTGGGAATAACGGGGTTTCCGTCGCACACGTATGTGTGGAGGAAATGGCCTACGCCTGCAGTTGCGGGATATTCGTAGAAGTATCTTGCACAAGCGTTACCCTCAGCGTCTGCCGCCTTGAGGATGGACATCTTATAAGAGCCGTCTCTTGCCTGGAGGCCGGAGATACGGGGAGTCCAGTTGGGACGGTCGTCCTCGAACTGACGGGTTCTGAGAGCTGCCTCCCAGCTTTCGCCCTTTGCAAGGAATTCCCAGATTGTATCTGTCTGGTCGCCGTTTGTTACGATAAGGCCCTCGCCGATCTCACGAACGGGATGATAGATGATGAGGTGGGGGCCAGACATAAGGCTGGGATCGTGAGCCTCTGTTCTGATGCCGTCGGACTCCTCACAGAAAACGCGGTTTCTGGAGTTTACGCTTCTGCCCATGATGAAATATGCACTTACTGCCTTACTACCGTCAGCAGTAACACCGAGAACGATGCCGCGGCCGGGATAACTATTTCCGTCAAGGCGCTCTGCCATTGACTTTACTTCATATACGTTCATTGATTATTCCTCTTTTACAAATTAGTGAATAATAGATGCGCAGACCTTTTCGAGGGAGAGAGGAAGGATCTTCCACTCAGCCTCCTCCATAACTCTCTTCTGGAGAGTTTCGGGAGTATCGCCCTCTTTTATCTCTACTGCCTTCTGCATAATGATCTTTCCTCCGTCGGGAATCTCATTTACAAAATGAACAGTAGCGCCTGTTACCTTAACTCCGTAGCTGAGAGCCGCCTCATGAACGTGGAGTCCGTAGAAGCCCTTGCCGCAGAAGGAGGGGATAAGGGAGGGATGTACGTTGATGATTCTTTCGGGATATGCACCCGTAAAGTTTTCTGTGAGGATAGACATGAAGCCCGCAAGGACGATAACGTCTATCTCCTTTTCTGTGAGAAGAGCCTTGATAGCCTCCTCAAATGCAACAGCATCGGAATAGTCCTTTCTGAGAACTACCGCTGTTTCTATATCAGCCTTCTTTGCTCTTTCGAGAGCGAAGGCATCGGCCTTATTGGAAATAACAAGGCTGATCTTGCCGCTTTCGATGATGCCTGATTTCTCAGCATCAATGAGAGCCTGAAGGTTTGTTCCGCCGCCTGAAACGAGGACGGCGATCTTTACTTTGTTTTCAGCCATAATCTTATTCGAGAATGATCTTTGTTTCGTCGTTCTTTACGATCTCACCGATAACGTAAGCATCCTCACCGTTTGCACGGAGGATCTCAAGAGCTGCGTCTACCTCGGAAGCGGGAACAACAACGCTCATACCAACACCCATGTTATATGTATTATACATATCACGCTCGGGAATGTTGCCTGTCTCCATGATAAGATCGAAGATGGGGAGAACCTTTACAGCGCTCTTATCGATCGCGGCACAGAGGCCGTCGGGAATGCTTCTGGGAATATTCCCATAGAAGCCGCCGCCTGTGATGTGGGAGATACCCTTAACGTCTACCTTCTCAAGAAGTGCGAGAATGGACTTAACGTAGATCTTTGTAGGTGTGAGAAGAGTCTCAGCGATGCACTTGCCGCCAAGCTTCTCGTTTGCTATGTAGAGAGAATCGGGGTTATTGTCGATGTCGAACACCTTACGGCAGAGAGAGAAGCCGTTGGAGTGAACACCTGTGGAAGCGAGAGCGATAACAACGTCGCCCTCTGCCATTCTTGTGTTATCAAGGATCTTCTTCTTGTCAACGATACCTACGGCAAAGCCTGCGAGGTCGTATTCCTCAACGGGCATCATACCGGGATGCTCAGCTGTCTCACCGCCGATGAGAGCAGCGCCTGACTGAACACAGCCCTCAGCAACGCCGCCAACGATAGCAGCGATCTTCTCGGGGATGTTCTTACCGCATGCGATGTAGTCAAGGAAGAAGAGAGGACGCGCGCCGCAGCAGATGATGTCGTTAACACACATTGCAACAGCGTCAACGCCGATGGTGTCGTGCTTGTCCATGAGGATAGCCATCTTTACCTTTGTACCGCATCCGTCGGTACCGGAAACGAGAACGGGCTCCTCCATACCTGCAACGGGAAGACCGAAGCAGCCGCCGAAGCCGCCTACGTCATCGAGACAGCCTTCGTTTCTTGTTCTTGCAACGTGCTTCTTCATAAGTTCTACAGCCTTGTAGCCTGCGGTGATATCAACGCCGGCTGCTGCGTAGCTTTCGCTTCTGGAATCTGCGTGCATAATTATATACCTCTTTAAAAATTATTTTTATTCTTTACCGCTCCAGCAGTATGTGCAGAGCTTGCAGGGGTCAATTCCGATAGCCTTGATAATTCCTTCAAGGGACTGGAATTCGAGAGATGCAAAGTTAAGCTTTTCGCAAATTGTGCTTCTAAGCTTCTTTCCTCTTTCCGTTGAGGAATCGCTGTACTCATCCAGATACTTGAAGCCCTCCTCGCCCTCAAGGGCCATGATAGTGCTTCTTGTGATGAGCTCAAGCTCATTCTGAGATCTTGAGAAGTTGAGATATTTACATCCGTACATGATGGGAGGGCATGCCGACCTCATATGTACTTCCTTTGCACCGTTTGAATAGAGGAACTCAACAGTTTCTCCAAGCTGTGTGCCGCGGACAATGGAGTCGTCCACAAAGAGAAGCTTCTTGCCCTCGATAAGCTCCTTAACGGGCATCTGCTTCATTTTTGCCACACGGTTTCTTTCAGCCTGTTTTGCAGGAGTGAAGCTTCTTGACCATGTGGGTGTATACTTGATAAAGGGACGTGCAAAGGGAACGTGGCTGCGGTTTGCATAGCCGATAGCGTGAGGTGTTCCGGAATCGGGCACACCTGCTACGTAATCGATGCCCTCGGCATTTCCCACTTCCTTATCGTGGTCTGCCATTATCTCACCGTTGCGGCAACGCATCATCTCTACGTTGACGCCCTCATAGGAGGCGGTGGAATAGCCGTAGTAGGACCAGAGGAAGGAGCATATACGCATCTTGTCTCCGGGAGGGGCAAGCTGAGTGATGCCATCTGCGGTCACCTCAACTATCTCGCCGGGGCCAAGCTCCTTTTCAAGCTCATAGCCGAGCTTGTCTGCCGCAAAGGACTCAAGGCTGACGCAGTAGCCGTCCTCATCCTTGCCGATGATAACGGGAAGTCTGCCGAACTTATCTCTTGCTGCAATAAGGCTGCCGCCATCCTTGAGGATAAGGATTGTTGCGGAGCCGTCGATAACCTCCTGAACAAGGCGAATGCCCTCTTCAAAGGAATCCTTCTGATTGATGATTGCCGCTACAAGCTCAACGATGTTGATCTTGCCGCCTGTCATTGCGCTCAGGTGTCCGCCGCTTTCCTCAAGGTAGCGTTCAATAAGCTCATTTGCATTATTGACAGCACCTGTTACGCTGATGGCGTACTTACCGAGCTTTGAACGGAAAAGCAGGGGCTGAGGGTCTGTATCACTGATACAGCCGATAGCTGAGTTGCCGTGCATTTCATCGAAGATACCTTCAAACTTTGTTCTGAAGGGTGAATTCTGAATATTGTGAATATCTCTCTGAAGACCTACGTCAGAGGCGTATGCCGCCATACCGCCGCGGCGTGTACCGAGATGTGAATGATAGTCTGTGCCGTAAAAAACGTCAACGATTATGTCTCTTTTAGAGACTGCTCCGAAAAAACCGCCCATGTGCTACACCTCATTAAAGGCTTTCAAGTACCTTTGCATCCTTTGCGAGTACCGCCTCGGCATCGCTCTTTCTCTTAGCATCAAGCTTAGCTGCTACCTCTGCATCTGCTACTGCAAGAATCTCAGCAGACAACAAAGCGGCATTGACTCCACCGTTTACTGCAACCGTAGCCACGGGAATACCGGAGGGCATCTGTACAGTAGAAAGAAGAGCATCAATGCCGTCGAAATTGGGTCCCTTACAGGGAATACCGATAACGGGGAGAGTTGTATTTGCAGCAATAGCTCCTGCAAGATGAGCCGCCATACCTGCAGCTGCAATAATTACTCCGATACCGTTGTCGCGAGCAGAGCGCGCGAAATCTCTCGCCTCATCGGGCGTTCTGTGAGCAGAATATATGTGTACTTCAAAGGGAATATCAAGAGACTTGAGTGTGTCTGTTGCTTTCTTGATGATAGGAAGATCGCTGTCGCTTCCCATTACGATTCCGACTTTTTTCATAGGAGACTCCTTTTTATAAAAGCGTTATGATTAAAAAAGGGCACACTTACCTTGTACGTAAAGTGCGCCCAGACGGTCGGCTGAAAATTTGTCCCTGTTCCACCGTGGTATTCCACGATATTCCGTCAGTCGCAGGGAGCCCTTTTATATCAATTATAAATATAATGCAAACGACTTTTTTATCAGCCGCTTACAATTGAAATTATAACATAGCGCAAAATACTTGTCAACAACCGAAATAAACATTTTTTTCAAAAAAACAGTTATAATTATTGACAAAAAGGAAAAAAAGTAGTATACTTTCCGTAGTCTTTAAGGCGATACAGAGAGATCGGCAAGACGGATATACTACAAACGCGCAGGATAGTTGCGCCACTTGGGTTAGTCTTGTCGTTTTTGACAAGATTTTTTTGTTATATGGGGGTAAAAAGCTATGTCCGAACAGCTCAAAGCAATGACTTATATGATGTCTGAAACTGAGCGTACTTCCGTTTCCCGCTTTCTGGAAGAGGGTATTTTTTCCCATTTCAATTCTGATAGATATTTTGTTTTTCCCGGCTTTTGTGACGTGCATGTGCATTTCCGTGAGCCGGGCTTTTCTTATAAAGAAACCATCGCATCAGGCAGCCGCGCGGCGGCAAGAGGAGGCTATACTGCGGTATGCACAATGCCAAATTTGAACCCTGTTCCCGACAGTGTTGAGAGCCTCAAGGCGCAGAACGATATCATCGAAAAGGACGCCTGCATCAAGGTCCTTCCCTACGGCTCAATCACCGTTGGACAGAAGGGCGAGGCGATGGCAGACCTTGAGGGAATGGCTCCCGACTGCATCGCATTCTCCGATGACGGACGAGGCGTTCAGTCCGAGGAAATGATGCGAGAGGCAATGATAAGAGCTAAGGCTCTCGGCAAAATGATAGTTGCCCACTGCGAGGTCAACGACCTTCTCGAGGGCGGATATATCCACAAGGGCGAATACGCAAAGGCACACGGCCACCGCGGAATCTGCTCGGAGAGCGAATATCTCCAGGTAGAGCGTGACCTTCGCCTTGCAAAGGAAACAGGATGCCCCTATCACGTATGCCACATCTCCGCAAAGGAGACTGTTGAGGCAATCAGACGCGCAAAGGCCGAGGGAGTTGACGTTACCTGCGAAACAGGTCCCCACTACCTCATCCTTACGGATATGGACCTCAAGGAGGAAGGCAGATTCAAGATGAATCCCCCTCTCAGAGGCGAAGAGGACAGAAAAGCACTTATCGAGGGTATCCTTGACGGCACCATCGATATGATAGCTACAGACCACGCACCTCACTCCGCTGAGGAAAAAGCAAAGGGTCTTGAAAAGAGCGCCTTCGGTATCGTAGGCATCGAGACCTGCTTCTCTCTCATGTATACTCACTTTGTTAAAACGGGTATCATAACCCTTGAAAAGCTTGTTGAGCTTCTTTCAACGAACGCAAGAAAGCGCTTCGGTATTGAAAACGGTGGGGATTTCACCGTTTGGGAGCTTGACTGCGAATATACCGTTGACCCCGAGGAATTCCTCTCCATGGGTCGAGCAACACCCTTTGAGGGTGACACACTCTCTGCCCGCTGCGTGCTTACCGTGCACGACGGCAAGGTAGCTTTTACAGTTTAAAATTTTATCCATATAAATTCGGAGGAAAAGAAAGATGGCAAAAAGAACCGACATCAAAAAAATTCTCATCATCGGCTCAGGTCCTATCGTAATCGGTCAGGCAGCCGAGTTTGACTATGCAGGCACACAGGCTTGTCTTGCACTCAAGGAAGAGGGCTACGAGGTTGTACTCTGCAACTCCAACCCTGCAACCATCATGACAGATACTATTATTGCCGACAAGGTATATATGGAGCCCCTTACTCTTGAGTACGTGGCTAAGATCATCCGTCACGAGCGTCCCGATGCTATCATCCCCGGTATCGGCGGTCAGACAGGTCTTAACCTTGCTATGCAGCTTGAAAAGAAGGGTATCCTCAAGGAGTGCCGTGTTAAGCTTCTCGGTACATCCAGCGCTTCTATCGAAAGAGCTGAGGACCGCGAGATGTTCAAGGAGCTCTGCGAGTCCATCGGCGAGCCCGTTATCCCCTCTGAGATCACATACTCTCTCGAGGAGGCAAAGGAAGCTGCTAACCGCATCGGCTACCCTGTAGTTCTCCGTCCCGCATTTACTCTCGGCGGTACAGGCGGCGGCTTCGCTTACAACGATGAGGAGCTTTACGAGATCGGCATCAACGCTTTCAAGCTCTCCCCCGTAAATCAGGTTCTTATCGAGAAATCCGTCCGCGGCTACAAGGAGATCGAGTTCGAGGTTATGCGTGACTCCAACGACCACGCTATCACCATCTGCGGCATGGAAAACATCGACCCCGTTGGTGTTCACACAGGTGACTCCTGCGTTGTTGCTCCCATCATGACTCTCTCCAAGGAAGACGAGAAGATGCTGAACGATTCCGCTATCAAGCTCATCCGTGAACTCAAGATCGAGGGCGGATGTAACGTTCAGTTTGCGCTCAACCCCCACACAAGCGAATACTACCTCATCGAGGTTAACCCCCGAGTTTCCCGTTCAAGCGCTCTCGCTTCCAAGGCATCCGGTTACCCCATCGCAAGAGTAACTGCAAAGATCGCCGTTGGTATGGCTCTTGAGGAAATTCCGATCGCTAACACAACAGCTGCATTCGAGCCCGTACTCGACTACGTTATCGCAAAGCTCCCCCGCTTCCCCTTCGATAAGTTTGCATCCGCTACAAACAAGCTTGGCACACAGATGAAGGCAACAGGCGAGATCATGGGCATCGGCTCCAATCTTGAGGAGGCTCTTCTCAAGGGTATCCGCTCTCTCGAGATCGGTGCAAACCACCTCTACCTCTCCAAGTTCGACAACATGAGCGTTGAGGAGCTTCTTGAGTATATCAAGGAATTCCGCTCCGATAATATCTTTGCAATCGCAGAGCTTCTCTACCACGGTGTTTCCATTGAGAAGATCCACGAGATCACAATGATCACACCCTACTTCCTCCAGGCATTCAAGAACATCATCGACATGGAGGAAACTCTTCGTGTTAATAAGGACCTTGAGACTCTCAAGGCTGCAAAGAAGATGGGATTTGGCGACAAGTACATCGCTCGCCTCTGGAACGTTACTGAGCTTGACGTTTACAACATGCGTAAGGAAGCAAATCTCTTCCCCGTATTCAAGATGGTAGATACCTGCCATACAAACGCATATATCCCCTACTTCTACTCCTCCTACACAGGAGAGAACACATCCCGCCTCACAGACAAGAAGAAGATCATCGTTCTCGGTGCAGGTCC